>CAZRIS010000025.1:0-7713 GCA_964600205.1 uncultured Candidatus Peribacteria bacterium
CATTTAATAAATCAGAAACTGTATTTGTATTTTCTAAATCAAAATTAAGTTCAATATCTTGATTATTAGAAGTATTTTGTTGTCAATCATTTTGTACTGAAGATTGAGTTGAAGAACTAGAATCTTTTGTTTGTTCATCAAAATCATCATCAAAGATAATTAATTCTTCTTCTGGATTTATAGTTGTAGAATTATTAGTCATAAAAATATTTTTAAATAATAAATACAATAAAATTGTAACATATAAAAAAAATATTTGCAAATTTTTGAAAAAAGTATAGAATTTTTTTACTTTTTAAGTTTAATTTTTAAATATTATAAATATGGATTTTAGTAAAGCTTGAGAATTAATGAAACTTCAACAAGAAGCTATGAAAGTTAAAAAAGAATTAGAAAATACTTTAATCGAAGCTGAAGTAAATGGACTTGTTATTACTTTTAATGGGGAAATGAAAGCTGAAAAAACAGAATTTGAAACAGATGCTTTAATTCCTTGATTAAGTAGTTCTCAAAAAGAAGCTTTAGAAAAAGCTATAACAGAAGCAGTAAATAAATGAATAAAAAAATCACAAGAAATAGCAGCATCAAAAATGCAATGAGTAATGTCTGCTATGTGAATGAATATGCCTTGAGGAATGGGAATGTAAAAATAAAAAAGTTAGAAAAAATTTTTTTCTAACTTTTTTATTTACACAAATTTTATATAACAAAATCATCATCCCAAGTTCAATGTAAGTTACATTTTGTTTGAACTTTGTAAGTTCCTGGTTTTAGTTCAGAAACAGGGAAAATTATTTCTGGTTTATCTTTGTGAGTTAATTTAAATTCTTTTACTCTTAGAAGTCCTGCTTTTGTATATTGTAAAATATCAACAAATTCAATTAAATGAGCTTCTTGCATTGGATGTTCTATGTCTCTACCAATAGTTATAACAATATTTTCTCAATCAATTTTTACTATTGGTTGGTGTTTTTTTCATTGTTCTGCTAAGCTAATCATATTTTTAAAAAATTAGTTACTAAATTAGTAATTTTATTTTAGTTTTTTTTTGAAAAAAGTAAATTTTTTTTTGAAAAAAGTAAATTTTTTTATAAAATATGGAAAGTTTTTTAAGGAATTAATAAAAAATTTTTTAATGTTTAAAAAGAAAAAAATTTCTTCTAACAAAAAAGGAAAAAATAAGAATTTATTTTTAGCTATAATTTTTTTTATTATAGTTATTTTTTTGTTAGTTTTTTTATTTGTGGAATATTTAAAATCTCCTTTTTTAAATAAAATAGAATTTTTGAATTTTTCAGAGAAAAAACAAGAACAAGAATATGTAAGTAATGATGATTTATGAAATAATATATGAGAAAAAAATAAAAATTCTAAAGAATTTATAAATAAAAAAATTATAAATAAAAAAAATCAAGATAAAATAAATTTTTTGCTTCTTTGAAGATGATGAAGATTAAATGATGCTCCAAATCTTACAGATACAATAATTTTATTATCAATTAATACAAAAACAAAGACTGTTTCAATGCTTTCTATTCCTAGAGATTTGTATGTGAAATTTTGAAATGATAAGTATTGAAAAATAAATAAAATTTATGCAATAGAAAAATTAAAATATTGAAAACAAAAAGCTATTTTAGAATTAGAAAATAAAATAAAAGAAATTACAAATGAAAAAATAGATTATTATATTATGGCTGATTTTGAGGGATTTTCTGCTTTTATTGATGCTATTTGATGAATAAAAATTACAGTACCAAAAACTTTGGTTGATCCTAAATTTCCAGATTGAAAAAAATGATATAGAACTTTGATTATAAAAAAATGAACTTGGCTTTTTGATTGAGATGTAGCTTTAATGTATGCTAGAAGTAGACATTCTACAAGTGATTTTGATAGAAGTTTAAGACAACAACAAATAATAAAAGCAGTAAAAGAGAAATTAAATGAATGATGATTTTTTTCTAAATTATTAAAACTAAAAAAATTTTATAATGTTTTTAAAAAATATGTAGATACTGATTTAGATATTTCTTCAATTTTATCTATATATTCAAAAGTATGAAGTTTAGATTCTTATAAATTTTTGTCTTTTAATATAAATGATTCTTGTTTTTTCTGAGATCCAGATTGTAGTAAATGATGATTTTTGTATGTTCCTGAAAGAAAATTATATTGATGAGCCTCTGTTCTTTTACCAACTACTTCTTATTTATGAAATATTTGAGATTATTCTCAAATACAAAAATATAGTGATTATATTTTTAATCATCCAGAGATTTATAAAGAAAATTTAGTTATTAATATTTTTAATAATACAAAAATTAGATGAATAGCTTGAGATTTGTCAACTGCTTTAATTAGATATTGATTTAATATTCCTAAATATAATTCTATTTGAAATTATAGAAAGAAAATTTTGACTTGAAGTTTGATTAGATATGTAGATAATGTAAAAAATTCTTATACTTTAAAAGAATTACAAAAAATTACTTGAATAAAAAATTTAGAAAGAATTGATAATGATTGGATAAAAAATAAAAATGCTCAAATAGAGATAATTTTAGCTTCTGATTATAAAAATGTTTTTAAAAATATAGATAAAAATTTAAAATTAAACTTAATTAAATAAAAAAATATTATGTTTTCAAACAAAAAACTTTCAAATAATCTAAAAAAGAGAGCTCAAAATATTAGAAGAAAATATACAAAAAGAAAAGTATTAAGAAAAATAAGATCTAAAAAAAATAAAAAAATTTCTTTTTTAAAAATATTTTCTTTTATAATATTTTCATTTTTATTATTTTTAATTATTTGATGAGTTATATTTTATTATAAAGATATAGCACCTCTTCCTCCTGTTGAAAATTTAAAAAATATGAAGATTGCTGAATCTTCTGTAATTTATGATAGACATTGAAAGGAACTTTATAAAATTTTTAAAGAAAAAAGAACTTATGTTGATTATGATAACATAAGTAAAAATATGATAAATGCTATTGTAGCTTGAGAAGATCAAAGATTTTGGACTACACCTTGATTTGATATTATTTGAATTATTAGATCAATAATTGTTTGATTAATTCATTGAGAATGACCACATTGAACTTCTGGAATTTCTCAACAATTAATGAAGGTAACTTACTTGACTTCTGAAAGAAAAATAGAAAGAAAATTAAAAGAATTATATTTATCTCGGAAATTAAATAAGGTTTTTGATAAGAAAAAAATTTTGGAATTATATTTAAATAAAATATTTTTTTGAGCTAATTCTTATTGAATAGAACAAGCTTCTCTTACTTTTTTTGGAGTTTGAGCAAAAGATTTAAATGTTTTACAATCTGCAATACTTGCTTCTTTACCTAAAGCTCCAAGTTGACTTTCACCATATAATCATAAAGATAAATTACTTTGATATCCTTATATTTATGAAGAAAAAAAGCAAGACCAAATTTTGAAACTTTTAAATAAAAAAGATATTATTATTTATAATAGTTTAGTAAAAAAATTAGAAAATTTTATTAATAATTTAAAATTTAAAAGAGTTAATGATAGAGTTTTAGTTTGTTGACTTTCTAAAAAATTTTTAAAAAAACAATTTAGAATAGATTCTGATTGATGTAGTTTAATTGATTATTCTGATTTACTTATTTTATTAAATTCTATTAGAATAAAAGATTGAAAAAATTATATAGAATATCAAACTTGAAGAAAAGATTATATTTTATGAAGAATGCTTGAAGATAAATATATAAGTTTTTCAGATTATAAGAAAGCTATAATTGATTCTTTTTGATTTAAATTTAAAAAATATTCAGATAAAATAAAATATCCTTATTTTGTAATGTATGTAAAAGAATATTTAGAAAAAAAATATTGAAAAGATATAGTAGAAAAATGATGATTAAGAATTTATACGACACTAGATTCTGATTTACAAGATGAAGCTGAAGCTTTAATAAAAAAATATTGACCTATTAATGAAAAAAGATTTTGAGCAAAAAATGATGCAATAGTATCTATTGATAATAAAAGTGGTTGAATTTTAGCTATGGTATGAGGTAGAGATTATTTTGATGTAGAAAATTGATGAAATAATAATATGATAACTTCCAGACTTCAACCTTGAAGTACTTTTAAACCTTTTGTTTATGCTCTTGCTATAAAAAATAATAGAATTTGAACAAAAACTCCTGTTTATGATTTAAAGACTGTTTTTCCATGAAATTATTCTCCTTCTAATTTTGATTGAAAATATATGTGAAAAATGAATATTTCTACTGCTTTAGATAATTCTAGAAATATTCCTGCAATAAAAATGTTTTATCTAGCATGAGGAGAAAATAAAATTATTAATTTTATGGAAAAATTATGAGTAAAAACTTTAAGAGATTTTAAAAAAGAATATTATAACAAATATCATAAAAAATATGTTTATTGAGCTTCTATGGCTCTTTGAACTTGACTTATGACTCCATTAGAATTAGCTTGAGCTTATAGTGTTTTTGCTAATTTGTGAAAGAAAAAAGATATAACACCAATACTTAAAGTTATTGATTCAAAATGAAATGTTATAGAAGATAATACTATTAAAAAGAAAGAAAAAGTTCCTGTTATTTCTCCAGCTTTGGCTTATATAATGAACACTATTTTAAGTGATTCTAGTTCTAGACCTGCTTTTTGGAACAAATATATGACTATTCCATGAAGAAAATTAGCAGCCAAAACTGGTACTTCTACTAAACAATATTATAAAAATTGAAGAAAAATAATAGCACCAAGGAATTTATGGACTGTAGGTTATACTCCACAAATAACTACTGTTGTATGGGTTTGAAATACTGACTGAAAACAATTATATTTAAACTGAAATTGACTTGAATGAGCAGGGCCAATTATGAGAGGATTTATGAATTATGCTCATAAAAAATTAATAGTTCAAAATTGGAAGAGACCAGTTTGAGTTAGAGATGTAAAAATTTCTGAAATTTCTTGAAAATTACCTAATCCAGATACTTTTCCTAAAAATTTAATAGTAGATAGTTTGTTTATAAATCCACCAAAAACTTATGATAATTCTTTGAAAGAAGTAGAAGTTGATAGTTTATGTAATTGAATAGTAACTCCAGAAACTCCTGAAACTGCTATAAAAAAATGATATTATATTGCTTTTCATTCATTAAAACCAGATAATCCAGCTTGGGAAAATCCGGTTCAAGCTTGGGTAAAAAAATGAGAATGGAAAAAGAGGTATTCTAATTTTTGAAATATTATAACAGATTTTAAAAATGAACCTTGTAAAAGGTCTTGAAAAGCTAATATTTTGATAAATTCTAATATAAAAGAATGACAAATTTTAGCTACTGGAATTAATTATTTAGAATTTTGATTTAAATGAGATAGACCTATTGTAAAAGCAAGAATTTTATTAAATAATACTTTATTAAAGGAAATAAAAATAAATAATAAATTGAAATGAGTAGAAAAAGTAAGTTATTTAATTCCTAAAGATTTTACAAATAAGACTGCTAATTTAATAGTTCAAGTTATAGATATAGAAGGTTATGCTTATAGTGATTCTCAAAATGTACAAATACTTTGAAAAGACATAATTTGACCAAAAATTATTTTAAAAAATGATTTAGACAATACTTTAAATAGTTGAGAAAAATTTGAAATTTCTTGAGAAGCTAGTGATTCTTCTTGAGTTAGAAGTGTAAACATTTATCTTGATTCAAAACCATTAAAAATTTGAATTAATAATAATAGATTTTCTTATTTACTTGATACAACTTGACTTTCAAAATGACTTCATATTATAAAAGTTCAAGCATATGATTATAATTTTAATTCTTCTTTTAAGGAAATTAATTTAATTATAAAATAATCTTGATTTTAGTATTTTATTAATATAATTATAAATATGAGAGTAGTTCTCATATTTATTTTTTAAAGTTTAAAAATATGGAAGAATTTAATACTTTTGAACAAGTAAAAATTGATACTCCAATGCCAGAATGGAAAATGCCTTATTATGATCCTAAAAAAGATGAAGATTCTACAATTTCTTCTGAGGATTTAAAAGGTAAATGGTATGTTTTATTTTTCTATCCAGCTGATTTTACTTTTGTTTGTCCTACTGAACTTAAAGATTTAGCAGATCAAAAAGAAGTATTTGAAAAAATGGGGGTTGAAATTTTAGCAGTTTCAACTGATACAGTATTTACTCATAAAGCTTGGTTAAAAGATGAAAAATTATTAGAGAATTTTGATTATAAAATGCTTGCTGATCATAATTGAGTAGTTAGTGAAATGTGTAATATTTGGGATGAAGAATCTGGAATGGCTTGAAGATGAACTTTTATAGTTGATCCAGATGGAGTTTTAAGAGGTATTGAAATTACCTCTTGAGCTCAAGGAAGAAATAGTGAAGAATTAATTAGAAAAATAGAAGGTCTTCAATTTATGAGAGAAAATGAAGGTGTTGCTTGTCCTGCTAAATGGCATAAAGGAGAAAAAACTCTTACTCCTTCTATAAAAATAGCTTGAGAAGTTTATAAGGCTTTAAATAGCTAATTATAAAAAAATAAATTCTAGTTTAAGCTAGAATTTATTTTTTTGTCAAATTTTATTTTGACTTTATATTATAATTGTGTATTATTTAACTTAAGTAATGTTTATAATATTTTTTATGGAAACTAAAAATACCATTTGATATATTGAAAAAAAATATTTACCTGAAAGGTATTTTATTAATAAAGTTTTAGAGTTTTATTTACAAAGTGTTATTAATATTACTAATAAAAATAATTATTGAGTTATTTTAGAGAATTTATTTTCTAGATTATTTGAAAATTTCTATAAAGTAAATGAGCATAATTTTGAACATAATAAGATAGATTTATCTTATAAAGATATATGAATACAGCTTACTGTTTCAGAAAAGATATCTTTTAAAAAAAAATCATTTGAATTTATTGTAGATAAATTTAGAAATAAAAAAGATTTTTATTCATGTAGTTGAGAAAAAATAAATATAAATTTTAAAAATTTGTGATTTTTGGAATTAAAATCAGAATATATAAAAAATTTTGTTAATTATAATTCTTATGATAATATAAACTTATTTTTTAATGATTTATTCTTAATAGATAATGCTTTTTTACAGATTTATTATAAAATAAATGAAATAAAGAAAAATTTAAAAAAACAAAATTATTTTATTCCTGATAAAGAGTATGGTATTTGATTTAATCCTAAACTTTATTATGAGAATAACAAAAAAATTACTGAATGGATAAATAATAAACTTATTTGATTTTGAATAAAAGATTATTTTCCTATTTGAAGAATAACATATAAAAAATGAAATAATAATTCTATAATTTTTTTAATTTATAGAGATAAAAATAGAGGATCTAATTCATTAATTTGAAAATTTACTTTTTATTTATAATAAAATTATGGCTCCAGAAATACCAAGACAATCTAATATAGAATTAGAAAAACATTGAGTAAAAGTTAGTTTAGAATTTTTATGATGAGTTTGAGATAAGGAAAAATGAGTTAGTCTAGCTTGATCTGCAATAAAATTAAATATTATAACTAAAGATTGAAATGAAAAAAATATTTTAATTGATTTTTGAATGTTTCAGGGGGGAGAAAAAGATTTGGAATATAATGAAATTATACCTTTTGATTTAGAAAAATTAG
>CAZRIS010000026.1:0-7668 GCA_964600205.1 uncultured Candidatus Peribacteria bacterium
TCACAAAGCAGGAAGCATAATTCATATTTTGTCTCCTTTTATTTGCTTTAATTTTTGAGAAATAAAATAAGCTTTCAAAATAAAATCCTTTTTTTTCTGTAATCACAAAATATTATCATACAAAAAATCTTCTCATTTTGAGTTTTTAAAATTTTTTTTCCATAATTTTAGTATTGTTTGTTGCATAAAAAATTTTTTTAAGAATTATTAAAAAAAAAAAAACTTGACTTTAAATATTTTTAGTGTATTATTAATTTTAATTAATAAAAATTATAACAATATTTATGAATATAGAAGTAACAAAATACTCAACCCAAATCTTTTATTCTGTTAATAATATCGATGATGCTACAGCTAGTTCTACAAGTTTATCAGATATTATTTATACACATACTACATTTGTAGAAAGTGATAATGAAAGTTATGGTATACCATTTTCAATAAGTAAAGAAATAAATGAAATTCAAAATAAGGTAAAAGAAATCTTTAAAAAGTGAACAATAACCCCCAAAAAAACTTATTTTCAAGAAAAAATAGAAATAGAAAAAGATAAAATATTATCTATACTAATAATATGAATACCAAACAATAAACTTTTAATAAAAATAAACAATAAACAAAAAGTAAAAAAACAAAATCCAATAGAAAAAACAAATAATCAAGAATCTTTTTTAAAAAAAATTTTTAAAAATTACTTAATTAAGATATAGTATTTTATAAATTTAAAAATTCAAAATAAAAAATGCTATATCTTTTTTTTATGTACTTTACATTTTATTCAACTTATTTTAAAGAACAAATTTTTTTTCAAAAGTTTTGATAGCAAATAAAAAACATATTGTGATGTTTTGGAAAAAACTAATGTGGTTTTGGAGTAAGAAATTAAATAAAAATAAAAATATATTTTGATAAAAAAAATTTTTTATGATAAAATAAAAATATATTATTTTCTAAAAAATAAAAATGCCTAATTTCATATCTCAATTTTTTAATAATAAATTAGAAATAACAGAAAAAAACTTAGAAAATTTTTTAAAAGAATTAGAAAAATTATTTAATACTTTTAAAAAACATAATGATATAGATTTTATAAAAGTATTGAAAAATAAAGTAGAATTTATTTTAGACAAAAATAAAAAACAAATAAAAAAATACAAAAAATATTATAAAAAATTAAAAGATTTTATTGATGATTCTGAAGAATTTATAGAAAAAATAGAAGAAAAGCAAAAAAATTTAGAAATAAAAGATGTAAAAAAAGAAGTAAAAAAACATTATAAAAAATGTGAAAAAATAGATAAAGAAAAAAGAAATGAATATAAAAAAGTATGTATAAAAAAAGAAACAATAAAATATGAAGAAGAACTTGCAATGCTTCAAGTAGAGCTTTTAAAACTTCAAAAATATATAAAAGATAATAAACAAAAACTACTTATAATTTTTGAATGAAGAGATGCTGCTTGAAAATGAGGTACAATAAAAAGATTCATAGAACACCTAAATCCAAGATGAGCAAGAGTAGTTGCTTTACCTAAACCAACAGACATAGAAAAAACACAATGGTATTTTCAAAGATATGTAAATCATCTACCATCTTGATGAGAAATAGTATTTTTTGATAGATCTTGGTATAATAGAGCCTGAGTTGAACCAGTAATGTGATTCTGTACAAAAGATGAATATGAACAATTTATAAAAGATGTCCCAAAATTTGAAGAAATGTTAGTAAAATCTTGAATAAAAATAATAAAATTTTATTTCTCAGTTTCAAAAGCTGAACAAGCTAAAAGATTTGAAGAAAGAAAAACTAATCCTTTAAAACAATATAAACTTTCTCCTATTGACCAATTTTCTCAACAATTATGGGATAAATATACCCTAGCAGAATATAAAAATTTTTCAACTACCCATCACAAATATGCTCCTTGGGTAATAATAAGAAGTGATAATAAGAAAAAAGCAAGACTTAATGCTATAAAATATGTATTAAAACAATTTGATTATCCTGAAAAAATAAATGAAAAAGATTTAAAAATAGATAAAGATATTGTATTAACTTGAAAACAAAAAGCAAAAATTCTATCTGAAGAAATTAATATAAAAAAGGACTTATTTGAATAAAAGTCCTTTTTTAATATAAACTACCTGTCAATACTTGTTCATTAGCAAGTCACACATCATATCATTTTTCACTTATAAGCCCTTTTGAGTCTGAATCTGAATACTGAAAATAAGTTCAATTTAAAACAATAACATTTTTTCAAGCTGCATTCTTTATTTCTCAAGCAAATTGATAATAAAATTTTCTAGGAGTTTTTAAATATCAAAATATATAATCTCTTTTTTGTCAATCTATTTCATATTTAAATTTATCTCAATTCATTCTTAATTTTCTAAAATCAAAAATTCAAACATCATATGGAAAATCTTTTATTTGATGAGCTCATGATAAAACTAAAGCTCCTGAATTAACTCAATTTATAGTTTTTCTACTAGATAATAATAAATTTTCAATACTTTCTCATTTTGATAAATGAGCTTCCATTGCAGAATTAAGATTAGTAACATCATACATAACTTTTGAATTTCTTGCATCTCTTGAATATCAACTAAAAGATACAAATGCAACAGTAGCTAATATAGCTAAAATAGTAATTACTACTATAAGTTCAACTAATGTAAATGCTTTATTTTTCATCAATTAAAAACATTAAAAATTAAAAACACTCATATTATAATAAAAAACTAAAAAAAACAAAAAAAAATGAGGAAAAAATCCTCATTTTTTTAATTATATAAACTAGTAAAGTCCTGTAGTTCCCATAGAATCTCAATCTTTTAAACCTGTAGCTGGTTGTCCACTTTTATCAGCTATTAAACCATCTAACTCTGCACCATCTGCTTTATAATAATTTCATTCTATAACTGCATTATATTGTCCTGCTTTATTTTTAATTTGTCCTGCAACTTGAAAATAAGCTGTAGAACCAGTAGCAGCATATGCAGTATAATAAGGATTTCCATCATTATCTTTAAACTTATCACCATTTTGTCTTAATGCAGCAAAATCAATAGTTCAAACTTTATAATCTAAAGAACTTAAAGCTCAAGTTGTAGTAGCTCCTGTAGAAGTTAAATATCAAATAATTTTTGAAGTATCTACTTTATTAGCAGTCTTTTCATCTTTTACTAATTGATTCACAGTTAAATCATCTTTAGTTAAAGCAGAATCAATAATTACTCTTAAAGATGCAATATCAGATTTAACTTTAGAATTTTTTGCATCTTGAGAATATCCACTTAAAGATACAAATGCAACAGTAGCTAATATAGCTAAAATAGTAATTACTACTATAAGTTCAACTAATGTGAATGCTTTTTTTGTATTTCTCATATAATTATTTTGTTTAAGAAATAAAATACAAAATTAATTTACTAAATAAATGCTTTTTTTAAAAGCAAGCAAATTATATTATAAAAACAAAAAAAAATCAAGTATTTTTAGTAAAAAAAACTAGACATTTAATAATTAAATGTCCTAAATAAAAAAATCTTAAAAATAAATTTTAAGATTTTTTTCTTCTAAAATAAACTATTGTAGAAATTATAAAAGTAAGAAAAATTAATACATTTGTTTCTGGACCTGTATCTGGAGTTTCTGCAGCATTTAAAGCAACTTTATCTACAACTTTTTTATCCAATACTTTTGAAGTATCTTCCTTTTTTAAATCACTTTTTGTTTCAAAATCATAAACATTATTTAAAATTGTTATTTTTTCTTTATTAGAATTTAATTCAAACATCATTAAAATATATTTTTTATTTTCTTCTAAATTATCTTTCAAAATAACATTAACTTGTTTATTATTTTCAGAATCAAGTAAAATTTTATCTATTTTTATTTCTTTTAATATTTTTATTTCCATATCTTCAGATGGAGTTAAATCATTTTTAAAAAAGAAAGTAAGTTTCCTAGGAGATTCTATTTTTACTTTTGATATATTTTTAGCATCTCAAGATGCTTCAATTTCTACTCAATTTAACTCATCTCATACAGAAAAATCCATATTTCAATCTATATCATAAATAGATAAGAAACTATAAGTAGTATTTTTTTGTAAAGGATTTGATAATTCCACATTTAATTTTTTTGAATCATTTAAATCAACTCAAAAATTTTTTATTTCCAAACTTTTATAAATTTTTAAATCTGAAGTAAGATTTAAATCATCTTTTGTTTGAACTTCTGTATCTAATTTTATTTTTACAATATTTAATTTAGAAGCATCAACTCAAGCAATAGTTGCTTCTTTAGTTTGATTTCAAGAATTATCAACATTTCAAGAACTAGCAAAAACTCATAAATTAAAAGTAAGAAGTGCTAAAAATAATAATATTTTTGTTTTCATATTTTTTTAATAACTTAATAAATTAAATCACATTAATATTAAATCATATTTTTATCATTAAGTCAAAAAAAAAATAGCTAAAAATAGCTATTTTCTCTAGACAATATTTAAAAATATTTTATAATTTATTTTTCAATATTATTAATTAAAAGATTATTATCTCCTAAAATTTTTTCTTCTTTTTTAGTTATTTTAGTTATATCCTTATCTATTTTTTTAAATTCTTTTAAAGAATTATTATAATGATTTACTGATATACTTAAAGAATTTCAAAGTTTTGAAAAACTATTTTCATAAGCCATCAAGTGTTTAGATAAAGATTCTACTTGTTTTATTATATCTTTTGCTTTTTTTTCTATTTCAAAAGCCTTCAATCATTGCATTACTGTTTGAAGATAAGCATAAAAACTTGTAGGACTTACAATTATTACCTTTTTCTTTTTAAATGCATATTCCAATAAATCTCAAGTTCAAATTTTATTTATAAGTAAATCATAATAAATTGCTTCACTTGGAATAAACATAAAAGCAAAATCTAAAGTTCCTTCTTCTGGTTTTATATATTTTGAGGTCTCATCTATTCTAAGTTTTAAATCATTTTTAAATTTCTTTTTATATTCTTCAATTTCCAAATCATCTTTTGAAGATAAAATATTATTATAATTTTCTAAAGAAAACTTAGAATCAATTGGAATTATTTTATCTCTTACAAAAATAACTGCATCTACTATTTCTCAAGAAGAAAATTTATATTGTAAACTATAATCTTTAGGAGAAAAAATATTTTTAAGTAAATTTTCTAAAAAATACTCTCCTAAAATTCATCTTTGTTTTGGATTTTTTAAAATATCTTCCAATCATTTTAATTGTTCTCAAATATTTTTTATTTTATTATTTGTTTCTTCCAAAGAAGATAATTTCTTAGTTATTTCTTCTATTTTTTTTGTTGCTTCACTTGTGATTTTTTGATTGGTTTCAAGAGTTTTTCAAATATTAAAATTTGTAGAATTTAATTTTATATCAAGAAGTTTTTGAAGATTTATAATTTGATCTTGAAGAAGTTTTATAGATAAATCATCTTTTTTAGGTCTTAAAAGTAGAAAAAAAACTAGTAAAATAAGCAAAAAAATTATTATTACTAGTGATATATCAAACATACTAAGAAAAGATAAATCCATAGTTTTATTTTATTTTGTATTGTTTTATATTTTTTATAAAATTCTGAATTTCTGAATTATATTTCCTTAAAATTATAAAATATAAATCAAAAATAGCATCTTCTATATAATCATGTGCTATTTTATTTCTAAGTCATCTCATTTCAAGCCATAAATCAACATTAGAAATTAATCAAATTTTTTCTAATAAATTTAATCTATCTCTTAAAGTTCATTCATTTATTCAAGTTTCAATTAATTCAATTGATTTTGTATACTTTGACAAAATTAATTCTACTAATCTCTCAAATCTAGAATTAAATGCATCTAATGGTTCTAATTCCAAAGAAGTTTTTAAATTTTTTACATCTATTTTTGATAAATGATTTAAACTATCATTATAAAGTTCATAGGCTTTTAATACCTTATTATAATATATTTCATATAATTTTAACATATTTTTACTTTTTTTATTGAATTATAAAAAATTTCTTGTTTTTCATCTAATTTTTTTCAAAAAACAATAACATCTATTTTTTCTTCAAATTTTTTAAAAAATTCTCTTTCTATAATTAAAGACAATTCTAAATTAGAAATATCATTATTTTTATTAAAAACTAGTAAATCTATATCTCATCATTTTTTTTTAGAATCTACTCTACTTCAAAATAAATATAAATCTAAATTATAATTCTTTTTTATACTTCTAAGTAAATTTAATTTATTTTCATCTAATCTAATCATAGTTTTATTTTATTTTTAAAAAGATGTTTTTTGAACTGTTTCTATTGAAAATAAATCATAATTTTTTTCATCAAATTCTTCTCATAATTTTTTACCTAAAGAAGAAACTAAATCTTCTCCTGTTAATAAAAGTGGTGAAATATTTGGTAAAATAACAGCCATTTTTTCTCTATCTTTTTTTATTGCTATTACTCATTTTTTAAATGGATCTAATTTAAATATTTCTAAATCTCATAATACTTCCCTTTTTACTATTTCATCAACTCTATATTCCAAATTCTTCAAATCTCACATAGTAAGAGAAAATCTCTTGTCATTTACTGCTTCTATAGCATTTGCTATTAATTCTTCTAAAGCATTTATTTTTAATTCTTTTATATTTCAAGCTGATCAAGACACTTCCCCTGATTTATAAATAGTTACAAAAAAATTTCACCTTCTATTTTCCAAAGTCTTATCAATTATAACCAAATCTTTTTTTTCTGGAATTTTATTATTTTTTAAGTAAAATTCTACTACTTGTTTTACTATATCTACCATAATTTTTTATTAAAAAATTAAATCATATTTTTTTCTTCTTCCTCTCTTTGTTTTTCTTTTTCTTCATTTTCTATTGTTCTAAAAATATCTCAAATATTATCCATTCAAGTAATTCTATAATAATGAAAATAAATAAATTCAAATAATTGTTTAAAAAATGTTTGTAAAAAATTTATAACTGGAAGCAAAATAACTAAAGAAATAAGTTTAGCATATCCTCAAGGAAAAGAATTATAAATAAATAAAGTAAGAATAATTGAACCAAAAAGTCCTATAAAACTTCCATAAACTCAAACTAAAATATAAGTATAATTATTCAAAATCTCAATTATAATACTTACTCAAAAAGACAAAATCAAAATATGAAACAAGAAAATATAAATAATATTATTATAATTTTCAAGTCCCATTACAATATAAACAGGAGTTATAAAAATATAAACCATTATAGAATAAAAAGCAATTTGACCATAAATAACCAAATTTCTTTTATATTTTTCTGGATCTGTAAGAGTAATAATATAATAAGTTATAAAAACTGTTAAAATAGTTCAAATAAGAGCTATAACAGATAAAATTATAGGAAAAATAGCATTAGTATTAGCTCATATTCTCATTGAATCAAATCCTGCTGGGATATCTACAACTCAAGAAATCAAAAAAACTAAAAAAAGTATAACTATACTTCAAATAATTCAAGCTCAAAGACTTCAAAGAGAATTAATAAAAATATCTTTTAAACTAATTTGTCTTGGAGTTAACATTTTTACTTTTTAATAAAATATATAAATAAATTATAGCTCAAATAGTTATAAAAC
>CAZRIS010000027.1:0-7159 GCA_964600205.1 uncultured Candidatus Peribacteria bacterium
GAGCTATTATTATATTAAAAGAAGCTGGAATTAAAAATGGTTTTACTCACATATTAACAACTCTTGTAATTGTTTCTGCTGCTGAATTTGTATGGATTGTAGACAAAACTAAATGTCAAGTAAGAGAAGCTTCTATTGCAATATCTACTGTCTCTTTATCTCTCATTTCTCATACCATTATAATATCTGGATCTTGTCTTAATGCAGTTCTTAATCAGTAAGCAAAAGTATAGCCTATATCTGGTTTTACTTGAGATTGATTTATTCAATCAACTTGATTTTCAACAGGATCTTCTAAAGTCATTATATTTACATCTTCTTTATTAAGCATAATTAAAGCTGAATAAAGAGTAGTTGATTTACCTGATCAAGTAGGACCAGAAGTAAGTATAATACCATTAGGAAGAGATATAGCTTTTTTAATTAAATCTAAATTTTTTCACTCTATTCATAAATCTTTAAATTCTGGAATTTTTTTAGATTTATCTACAATTCTCATTACTATTTTTTCTCAATGAACAGTAGGAAGAGTAGAAACTCTAAGGTCAAGAGGTTTTCATTCTATTGTTTTACTAATTCTTCAATCTTGAGGTTTTCTTGATTCATCTATTTTTAAATCTGATAAAATTTTAAATCTAGCAACTATTCATTGATGCAAAAAAGGTTGATATTCTAATATTTCTCTTAATTCTCAATCTATTCTATATCTTAACCTAACAAATTTAGTAAGAGGTTCAATATGAATATCTGATGCTCCCATTAAGACAGCACCAAGAATAATATAATCACATATCCTTTGTATTTCTTCTCATTTATAAACCAAATTTTTCAGAGTATTTATTATTTCTTTATAATTCATAATTATTTATCTAATAAATCTAATTTTTTATTTATATTTTTAAAAATTTCACTATATTTTTTAGCTTTATTAAAAGCATCTACTAAATTATTTCATTTTTTTATTTGTTTAGTTATTGATTTTATATCCTTTCAAATTTTTGTTAAATATTTTTCAAATTGTTCTAATTTATGTAAGTAAAACTTATTTTTCTTATATTTTAACTTTAATTTTTTCACTCTTTTTAATGTCTCAAGATAATTAGAATATTTATAATTTTTTATTTTTGATTCTATTTCTTGTTTATTTGAATCATTTTCTTTTTGTTTTAAATTCTTTATTACTAAATCAATAGGTCAAACAACATTCAAAATCATAGTTTTTATTCTAAAACTAGAAAGTCACCTAAAATAAAAATTAAGTACTAATTTTGCCTTTATTTTATCATTAGCTTCATCTCAATAATAAATTACATCTAGTAAATTTTTACCATCATTAGTTATACTATTATCTATATAATTTGGTAATTCTAAGCTTTTTACTTCTACTAATTCATTAAAATCATCATTAAGAATAAATTTTATCTTTCATTTTTCTTCTTTTAATTCTCAAAATCATTTTACAGCTTGTAAAAATCTCACTAAGTTTTTCTTTTTTGTAGAAATTTCTAAAGGCAAGGATACATAATAAATATTATTTGATAAATCTTTATCATTATATCATTCTACTTTCTGTATATTTTTTATTCAAATTGGACTATTAGTCTTTATTCAATATTTATGAAGTAATTTTTCTATATTATTAATAAATTGAAAATCTGTAATTTTTCATTCTATATTTATATTATTATCAACATAAATAGGTAAAACTTTTGATAAATTTTTCTTATTTTTCTCATATTCTTCTCATAAATCTCACCTAATATTTCTCTCAACAGAATTTAAGAAAGTATAATAATCACCAAACTTTCAATTATTTTTAAAATTTTCCTCAAAAAAATCTTTATCAACTTTCTTTAATATTTCTTTTTGATATTTATTTAATTGTACTTCTTTATATCTCTTAAATTCAGGATAAGAAAAACCTTCTTTTAACAAAGTATTATAATTTTTAAAATTTTTTTGTAATTCCTTCTTTTTTGACTCAATATCTAAAATATTTGGTAATAAATAAAGAAGAAAATAAGCTAACAAAGCTAAAAATATTAATAAATTTACAATAAAAGTTACAATCAAAGCATTTTTATATATTTTTTTCATAATATTTTTTTACTATTTTAAAATTAAATCTTTTTTTTCTAATTCTACTGAAAAAGGTGTTCTATAAGTATAAGCTCAAAATCAAGCTAATTTTTCTTTTGTAAAAACTTTTTGTTTATTAATTAATTTAAAATCTTTTGATTTACTTAAATAATCCAAAAATTTACTAGCAAGTGATACAGAAGTTCATCATCAATCAACTCAAGGCATTTTTTCATTCCAAGAAGTAGAATAAGCATTACATTTTAAAGAAATTCTATTTCAATTAATGGATAAATTAGAACATTTTATCCAAGTTAAATCTGTAGGCATAAATTCCCTTCTATAATTATCAAATGATAATAACATTTTCAAAGGATCACTTTTATTATTTGATTTATCAAGTAAAAATAATATTTCTTTTGAATTAGAAAAATCTTTTATATTATAGTATTTTACTAAAGTTGATATTAATTTAGTATAAATATTTTTTTTCTCATTTTTTATGTTATTATTTAGCTTATCCAATAAATATGAAACTGAATAACAAGAATTCTCCTTAGTTATTCCATAATAATCAACATCTCAAACAAAATATTTACAAACAGGATTTAAAAAATCACTTTTATTATCTTTTCAATTTTGAAAATAAACATAAGAAAAAGCTAAAATTCCAAAAATAAAGAAAATTACATTTAAACTTTTTAAAATATTTAAAACTATATCTAAATAATAATAAAAATCTTTTTTTACAATCTTTTCTTCTTCTTTTTCTTCATTACTTCAATTAGAATCAACAGCAAATTCTTCTCAAAAAATATCTTCCATATTAAATTCTTCATTTTGAGTATTTTTATTTTTTAATTCATTATTTTCCATAAAATTTCTTTTTAAAAAATTATTACAATATTATGATATCATAACTACAAAAAAAAAACAAAAATATAAACTTTACTTTTTTATATTTTTGTTTTGAGATAATATTTCAAGCAATTTTTTAGAACTTCATTTTTTATAATTTATATTTTTAGGAAAAGAATAAAAAATCTTTTTTCACCATCTTGTAGTAAATATTCTATCATCCAAAAAAATAATAATTCCCTTGTCATTTTTAGTTCTAATAAGTCTTCAAAATCATTGTTTTAACTTTAAAATAGCCTTTGGAATTGAATAATCTAAAAAAGGATTTGAAAATAATTTAGACCTTGCTAAAAAAATAGGCTCACTAGGAACTTCAAAAGGAATTTTATGAATAATTAAATATTTTAAATCATCTCAAGAAATATCTATTCATTCCCAAAAAGTATCTGTTCAAAAAATTATAGATTTATTTGGATCTTCTCTAAAAAAAGAAATTATTTTATGTTTATTTGATGATAAATTTTGAGTATAAATTATGCTTCACAAATTCTTCACATTTCTATTAATTTTTGAATAAATTTCTCTTATTATTTTAAAGGAAGTAAATAAAACTAAAGTATTTCAAGAAACTATTTTTATAAATTCCTCTAAAAAATCTGCTACTTCTTCCAAATTATTTTTTATATTTCATAAATCATCTGGAACATAAAGTAAAGCTTGTTTATTATAATCAAAGTCTGAATCTAATTCATAAAAATCAAAATCATTTAAGTGTAAAATATTTTTTAAATAATCAAAATTATTTCATGTTTTTAATGTGGCACTAGTTAAAATACAACTATCAAGTTTAGAAAATAATTTATCTTCTAAAAATTTTCAAATATTTAATAAAGTATACTCTAAGCTTATTCATTTTATATTATGTGAACTAATTATTAAAATATTTTCTGTAGTCCTTTTTTTATTTTGTAAAATTCTTATAATTTTTTCAAAACTATCTAAATAAGTTAATTGTCTATTAATATCTAAAAAAACTTGATCTGGTATTAAAACAAGTAAATCTCTAATATTTAATAAGTTAGACAATATAGACATAAATATTTTATTTTTGTCTATATTATTATCTAAAAAATCATAAAAATCTGCTTCAATAAGCACTTTATCAGTGTCTATAAAAGTAGACATTTTATAAGATAAATAATCTTTTAATACATCAAATAATAATTCTAAATCAAAATATAATTTTTCTAAAATTTTTTCAATTTCTTCAAAATTTATTTTATTTTTTAAAAAAATTTTTTTTATAGAATCAAAAATATTTTTTAAATCATATAAATTTATTGATTCTTTTAATGAATTAGTAATAGTATCTTCAATATTATGTGACTCATCTATGACTAAATTTTTTATTTTTCAAAGTAAATTTCAAGAATTTTCAATATCTTGAAATAAAATATTATTATTAATAATAACTATATCTGATTTTTTAGCTTTTTTCCTAAAATAAATTAAAGGCTCATATTTTAAGTAAATATTTTTTGTTGAAAAAATTAATTTATCATCTGCATTTATCATTTTTTTATATAAAAATTCTTTTCAATAATAATCAAGTTCATCTAATTCAAAAGAATTAGTCTCTAAAATAAAAAAAGATATTTTTAATAAAAAACTTGTTATTTCTAAATTGATTTCTTCCAAAGACTCAAAAAACCTAAAAAAACTTAAAACTCAAAAATAATTAGCTTTTCATTTTAACTTAGAATAACTAAATTCAATTCATAAATTTTTTTCTAAAAAATCTAAATCTTTATAAAAAATTTGATCTTGTAAAGCTTTTGTAGAAGTTGAAATAAAAACTTGAACATTTTTTTTCTTAGAATAAATAATTGATGGGATTAAATAAGCAAGAGTTTTTCAAACTCAAGTTGGTGCTTCTATAACTACTTTTTTATTTTTATCTAAACTTTCTTCTACTATTTTTCACATTTCTAATTGATTTTGTCTAACTTCAAGTTGTCCAATATTGTCTATAATATTTGAAAAATTTTTATTTTCTAAATTTTGTTTTTTCTCTATTTTATCTATTTTTATTAATTTATTTTTTATTGTAGACAAAATTATTTTTACATATTTATTTTTGTCTACTTTTGTCTTTTTTTGTCTAAAATATTTATTTAAAATGTATAAAATTCACTTATCATTAGAAATAGAAAAAATATAATACAATATATCTTTTTTTTCTTTTTTTAAATTTTTTAAAAATTCAATTTCTTTTTTAAATAATAAAATAGTAGTAAAAACATCTCATAAGGCTCTATGAGAATTTTTATTTTCTAATCATAAATCTTTTGCTAAAGATTCTAAACTTAAAGAATGATTATTATAATAAATAAAATTTGCTAACAAGAAAGTATCTACTATTATAATTTTTCTTAAATCTATTCAATATTTAGATAAAAATTTTAAATCAAAACTAACATTATGTCATAAAATAACTAAATTTTCTACTTTCAAAAAATCATTTATTTTATCAATTAATTCATCAAAATATGGTGCTTTTTCTAAATCTTCATTTGTAATTCAAGTCAAATTCTCTATTTCTTCACTAATAAAAATTCAAGGATTTATTAAACTAGAAAAAGAATCTATTATTTCAAAAGTATTTTCATCAAATTTAACAAGTCAAATTTCTATAATCTTATCATTATTATAATCAAGTCAACTAGTTTCTAAATCTAAAGCTATTATCATAAAAAATAAAATTGAAAAAAAATAAATTTATTCTATAATAATTCAAATAATAATAAAATCAAAAATATATATGAGAATTATTCTTCACATAATCTTCACTTTTCTTTTTTTAGTTATAAGTTTCAATTATAGCTATAGTTTTGAAAGTAAATATAAAATAAATTCTCAAATTAAAAATACGGCTTTTTTACTTGAAAATCATATAAATAAGCTAAATAATAAAATTTATATTTTCAAAAATAAGTTACATATAAAAAATGACAAGCAAATAAATTCTTGGCTTTCAGATATAAAAAAATTAAAAGATTGATTAAAGTTAATAGAAAATGATAAAATAAGTAATTTAAAAGCTAATATTTTAATAAAAACAATAATAAATAAGCTAAAAACTATAAATTCTCAAATAAGAAGTTATTTTAAAACAAAATTATCTGAAAATAAAATAAAAATTAATAAATTTATTTTAAAATATTATAGAAAAATAAAAATTTTGAATGAAAAACTAAGTAATTTTATTTTAAATAAAGCAAAAAAATTAATAAAAAAAGAAAAATTAAATAATAAAGAAAAAAATTTAATACATCACCTAAACAATCTAAGTGAATATAATAAAAATTTAATAAATTTTAATAAAAAAAATTTTGATACTTTATATGATTTAAAATTATATTTAATACAAAATCTTAAATGAATAATTCAAGAACTAAAAATTATAAAAAAATTGGGAGCTAATTAGCTCCCAATTTTTAATCTAGAAAATAATTCTTTTAATTCCTTTTTAGTTAAATGTTTATATTCTCATATTTTTAAATTTCAAAGTTCTATATTTTCTATTCTGATTCTTTTTAATTTTTTTACCTTACTTCAAACTTTTTCAACCATTCTTCTTATTTGTCTATTTCTTCATTCTGTTATTGTTATAATAAATTTTCAAGCATTAAGTCTTTTTATTTTTGCTTTTTTTGTTTTTTTTCAAAGTATAAATAATCATTTTCTCATTTTTTCTAAAGCTTCATCACTTATAGGTCAAAAAGTTTCTACAATATATTCTTTTTCATGATTATACTTAGGATGCATTAAATAATTAGCAAGTCTTCAATCATTTGTAAGTAAAATAAGTCAACTAGTATCCTTATCAAGTCTTCAAATAGGAAAAACTCTTTGTTTTATATCTACAATATCAATAATATTTCTTTCATCATTTTGAGCACAAGTTGTAACTATACCTCTTGGTTTATTAAATTTATAATAAACTAAATTTTCTCTATCTTTTATAACCTTGTCTAAAATGTCTACTTTGTCTACTTTAGGATTTATTTTTTGGCCTATTGTAGCTATTTTTCAATTAACTTTAACCTGTCAACTTTTAATATATTCCTCAGCTTTTCTTCTAGAACAAATTCCAGCCTGACTTAAATATTTTTGTAATCTTATTAACTCTTCCATTTTTTTATATTTATTATTTAAAATT
>CAZRIS010000028.1:0-7056 GCA_964600205.1 uncultured Candidatus Peribacteria bacterium
TAAGTAAAGAAATTTCTACAATTTTAAGATGAAAAGTTTACACAAAAGAAATTTTTCCTCTTGATTTTAAAGAATATTTAAAATTTAATAATATAAATTTTTCAAAAAATGATTTAATCTTAAACAAAGCAAAGTATAAATTTGAATTTAATAATTTTTTAAAATGGGGAGGTTTTCCTGAAATAGTTTTATCAAAAAATGAAATAGTTAAAGAAAATATTTTGAAAACATATCTTGATATTATGATATATAAAGATTTAGAAGATAGATATAATATAAAAAATGATTATGTTTTAAAATTTTTTATAAAAAGAGTTTTAGCTACTTTTTCAAAAGAATTGAATATAAATAAAATTTATAATGAGTTAAAATCTCAAAACATTAAAATATCAAAAGATAGTTTGTATAATTTTTATTCTTATCTTGATAACATTTATTTAATTTCTAATTTATCCAATTTTTGGTCACAAATTAAATGAATAAAAAAAACTTATTTAATTGATGTCTCTTTTGCTAATTTAGTTTGAAATGATGATTTGTGAAAAAGATTTGAAAATTTTGTTTATCTGGAGATAAAAAAGAAATATAAAGATATATTTTTTTTAAGAAAAAATTATGAAATAGATTTTTATATTCCAACTAAGCAAAAATATATTCAAGTAGTTTACTCATTAAATTATGAAAATGTAGAAAAAGAAACAAAATATTTAGCAAAACAAAAATGAGAAAAAGTATTACTATATTTTGAAAAAGAAGATAATTTAATAATTCCTGATTGAATAAAATTAATAGATTTCAGTGATTTTATTTTTCACTAAAAATAACAAAAAATTTATGTTATCTCATCTCAAATCAAACTACTTTTAAAATTCATCTAAATTTTTAATTAAAAAAGGTATTTTAATATAAATTAAAATACCTTTTTTTAAGCATTTTTAAGCTATTTTAACTGAACTAATTTAATAAAACAATATATTTTACATCTATATTTTTGCAATAAAAAAAATATTATGATAAAATTTATGTATAACAAAAAAACAAAAACAAAAATAAAATTTAACAAAAACAAAAATGCAAACAAAAAAAGATTTTCTAGATGAACTAGATCTAATTGAATTAGATAATGAAATATTAGAAATAGAACAAATCCAAAATAAAAATCTAAATAATAACTCTCAATCTACAGAACTAAATTCTATAATAGAAGAAAAAGAAGATTGAGAAAAAATTCTTGAAAATTTAGAAAAAAAAGAAAATAAAATATATAATTTCTTATTTTGATTTATAAGATATATAATAACATCTGCTACAATTTTTGCTATACTTTTATTTACTACAAACTTTAGTGCTTATTACCAAATAATAAAAAGTACTTTATTTAAAGATGAAGTAGCAAAGGAACAACAATCTATCCTTAGGTCTGTAAATGCTGCAAAATTAACACAATCTATAAAACAAAAACAATTAATAAAAAGAAAAGAAAAAGAATTAAGTAAACAAAAAGCAAGATTAAAAAAATATTCTATAAGAAAAATAACTTCTATAGCTTATAAAGAAACTCCTAGTTTGGATATAGATATAACTCCATATGAAAATAGAATAATCATTCCAAAACTAGGTAAAAATATTCCTCTTTTAGAAGTAAAAAATCAAAATATTAAATGACCTAAAGAGCTTGAAAATATATTTATGAAGGAACTTGAAAATTGAGTAATAAGATATCCTGGAAGTGCAAAACCTGGAAAACCTGGAAACACTTTTATATTTTGACATTCTTCAAATTATCCTTGGATAAAATGAGATTATAATCAAGTTTTTGCAACTTTAAATAACTTAAAATTTGGAGATAAAATAATTGTATATTATAATCAAAAAAAATATATTTATGAAATAACTAAAAAAAGAGTCATAAATCCAGGTGATGTAAGTGTATTAAAAACAAAACAAGATAAAAATGAATTAAGTCTTATGACTTGTTGGCCAGTTTGAACTACTTTAAATAGACTTGTTGTTAGCTGAGTTCTAACCAAAATATCAGATTAAATAAAAAAATATGTTTGAATATAAATATTTAACAATAACTGAAATTTTTAATAAAATAAAACTAATAAAAGATTTTTCAATTATTGAAATATCTATACTTATTTTTCTTATTGCTTGATTTTTAGTATCACTTTATTTTGTATTTCCTTTAATTTATAATTATTATCTATACTTAAATGAAAAAAAACATGAAAACAAAAAACTAGATTTATTAAAAAAAATTCAAATTGAAAAAGAAATAGAAGAAAAATATAAAAAAGAATTAGAAGAACTCTAATTCTTTTTTTGTTTATCAAAAAATTCTTTAAAAGTTAAATTATTTTTTTGTAAATATTTAGCTAAATCAACTCAAACATATCTCCAATGCCAAGGCTCTATTTCATAAGTATCAACTTTTAATCATTTCTGATAAGTATTAGTAAATCAAAAATTAGCTGCATTTTTTTCAAGCCAAGAATAAATTTCTAAGAATTTTTTATTGTGTTTCCAAGTATAATTTGATGAAGCTGAAAATAAATCAACAGCTAATCAAGATTGATGTTCACTATATCAAGCCTTTGCACATAAATTATCTGGACATCACCTATCTTTTATTCCTTTTTGGTATAAATACGATCTATAAGCACTTACTACTACAATTTTTTTCTTTGTATCATTATAATATTTTTTAGCCATTTTTTCCAAAGCTAAAAAAGCTTCCTTTCTTAATTTTTGTCATCATTTTGCATCTATTATATATTTTGATTTTATACTAACCAAATTTTTAGGAATATAATTTTTTTTATTAAAAGAATTTTCTGCAGAAACAAATTTAGTCAGTGAAGAATCTGAATATAAATCTAAATTTTTTATAAAATCTAATTCTTTTTTCTTTTTATCTTCTAATTTTTTTTGCTCTAATAAATTTTTTTTATTTATTTCTTTTTTTATAGAATTTAATTTTTGTTGTGCTATATTTTTTTGCCTATAAAAATAAATACTAAGACAAAGAAAAAATAGTAAAAAAATTAATCAAAATATTATAAAAATTTTTTTTGTTTGTTTCATAAAAATATTTATTAAATTATAACTCAACTCATAATTAATTCTTCTCAAATATAAATAGCACAAATTTGTCAACTTGCTATTGCTCTTTGTTTTTCTTCAAATTTTACTTTAAATAAATTATCTTTTATTTTTTCTACAACACAGTCTTGATCAGATTGTCTATATCTAATCTTTGCTTTTGCTTTTAAAATATTATTTTTCTCAAAATATTTTTTATAATCAGGATTCAAAAAATTTATTTCAGTCATTTCTAATTTATCACTATAAAGTTCTAAATCTGAAGCTGTTCAAACTATTATTTCATTTTTTTCTATATCTTTTTTTACTACAAAAATAGGTTCACTTTGTCATCAAATATTAAGACCTTTTCTTTGACCAATAGTATAATAATAAACTCATTTATGCTCTCACAAAATTTTTCAAGAAGTATCTTTTACTAATCAAGGTTTTGGTTTTATTTTTTTCTCAAGAAATTCAGCCATATTTACTTTTCAAACAAAACAAATTCCTTGGGAATCTTTTCTTGTAGCATTTGGAAGTCAGATTTCTAAAGCTATTTTTCTTACTTCACTTTTTTGTAAATGTCATATTGGAAATAAAGATCTTGAAAGCTGTTTTTGATTTAATCAAGCTAAAAAATAAGATTGATCTTTATTTTGATCAATTCATTTTAGAAGATGAAAAATTCACTTATCATCTTTTTTTATTCTAGCATAATGCCCCATTGCAATATAATCAAATCAAAGTTCTTCTGCTTTTTCTAAAAATACTTTAAATTTCACTTCTTTATTACACATTATATCTGGATTTGGAGTTATTCATTTTTTATACCCTTCAAACATATAATCAAGAACTTTTTTTCTATATTTTTCAACAAAATCAAACTCCAAAAATTTTATACCTAAAAATTCTGCTACTTTTTTAGCTTCAATTTTATCAATCCTTGTAGTACAATTTGGATTTTCTGGCTCTCTATAATTTATCATAAATCAAGCCACTACTTCATAACCTTGTTTTTGTAATAAATAAGCTGAAACAGCAGAATCAACCCCTCCAGATAATCAAACTAAAACTTTTTTCATATTAAATGTTATTTACCCAATTTAAATAAGAATCATTAACTTCCATAGGATTTAAAACTAAAATTTCAGGAACTTCATAAGGATGATTTTTTTCTAAAAATTCCTTTAATTTTTCTAGATTTTTATCACTTGTTTTTATAAGTAAAATTTGCTCTTGGTCTTTTTTTATCTTTCATTCCCAAATATAATAACTTTTTACATAATTAATTTTATTAACACAAACTGCTAATTTTTTCTTTAAAATTTTATAAATAAAATTTTTTAATTCTCTTGGTCTATTTGGATAAGTTGTCAGTATTATTTTCATAATATTTAATTAGTAATTTAAATTTTTAAATTTTACAAGCTTCAATTGATCAGAAGCTCAAGCTATAATCTCAATATCATCTTTTTTTATTCAAAGTTCTTTTGCTAAAAAAGAAATAAGCTCTTTATTTGCTTTTCATTTTTCTGGAACTGCTTTTAGTCTAATTTTTACAGTCCCATCTCAAAGTACAGAAAAAATTTCTGTTTTAGCTTGTTTTGGTGTTACTTTTATCTTACAAAGTCAAGTATTTCAATCTCTTGTTATATAATCTTTTATTTTCATAAATTTTTAATTTCAAAAAAATTATTATTATTTAATATTTTTATTATAATAGTAAAGTAAATTTTTTAAAGTTTAAAAATAAAAAAATATGAAAATAGGTCTTGATCTTAGATTTTTAAAACAAAAAGACTATTATAGTGATTTTGTTTTAGAATTATCAAAAAAATTAATACAAGAATATAGTAAAGATAATTTTAGTATTTTTTTAAACCTAGAATTTTCTAATATAAATTTATGAGAAAATACAAAAAATATAATTGTAAATAATAACAGCTTATTTGATAAGCAAATAAAGTTTAAAAAAATATTAGATAAGGAAAAGCTAGATTTAACAATATTTTTCAATTATGATAAACCTTTAAATTACAAATGTAATTATATAATGTTTATTTCTGACTTAGAAGAATTCCATTTTACTCCTAAAAAAAATCTTTTCAAGAAACATTTTGATAATTATCTTCTTTCTCAAAATAGTAAAAATGCAAATAAAATAATTTGTTTTAATGAAAAAATAAAATCTGAAATAAATGATAAATTAAATATTTTTGAAGAAAATATATATGTTATAACACCATTTTTTAATTATAAAAAAATAGAAACAAATGATATAAAAATAGACATAAAAACTAAATATAATATAAAATGAGATTATTTTATATATTATTTTTGAAGTCAAGAAAGTAAAAATTTAGATAGAATTATAGATATTTTCGAAGCTTATAAAAAAGAAAATCCTCCAGTTGACTTAAGTTTGGTTATTCTTGATAATAATACAATAAAAGATATAAACTTAAGAAAAAAAATAGTAAACAAAAATTTAAGTGATAAAATATTTTTTATCTGAGAAGTAGAAAATAAAGAAAAAGAATTATTTTTTAAAAATTCAAAAGGAATATTATATCCTGTATTATATAGTATTTTCCCTTTTGAATTAGTTGAAGCAATAAATTATAATACTCCAATAATTTCATCAAAACTAAAAAATATAGAAAATATTTTTAAAAATAAAATAAAATATTTTAATCAAACAGATATTCAAGATATGTATGTAAAAATTTTTGATTTTTCAAAAGAAAATATTTTGCCAAATTATGAAGATATAATAAAAGAATATAATATTAGTAAAACAATTACTGACTTGAAAAATATAATAAAATAATTATAATAATAAAAAATATTTTTATAAAAAAATAGCTTATGAAGCTTACTGAAAGAAATATAGAAATTCTAAAAATTATCATAAAAGAATATATAGAAACATGATGAGTTATAGGAAGCAAAATGCTTTTAAAAAAATATGATTTATGAGTAAGTCCTGCAACTGTTAGATGAGATATGGCAAAACTTGAAAAATTAGAACTAATATATCAACCTTATAATTCTGCTTGAAGAATGCCTACTTCAAAGTGATTAAGAGTTTTTGTAAATTACCTAATGGAAGAAACACCTTCTTTCTTATTAAAAGAAGATAACATTAAATTAAAAGATAAAAATATAAAAACCCTTGAAGATTATATACATAAAATAGTAAAAGAATTAGCTGATATAACAAATGAAATTTCATTTTTAATAATTCCAAATAAAAATATTTTAGAATATAGTGGTATAACTAAATTCTTAAGAAAGAATCATAAAAAAATGTGAGATAATATTTATCCTATAATTGATATGCTAGAAGATAAATTTAATTTTATAAATTTTATAAAAAATTTAAAAATAAATTTATGAGTAAATGTTTTTATTTGAGAAGAAAATATAATTAGCTATCTAAAAGATTTTTCAATAATTTTAAAACCAATACAAATAAATTGAGAAATTTGATATATATGATTAATTTGAACTATGCAAATGGATTATAGTTTCAATATAAGTACAATAAAATGAATAATATAAAAAGACTTTTGATAAAATCAAAAGTCTTTTTATTATAAATATTTATTTATAGCTTCTTCTAAAACATCAGCTTGTTGAACTCAAATAAATTGTTCAACTGGTTGTCCATCTTTAAATAAAATTAAAGTAGGAATTGACATTACCCTAAATTGAGCAGCTAAAGAAGGTTGTTCATCTACATTAACTTTAGCAACTTTTGCTTTACCTTCTACTCTAGCAGATAATTCTTCTAAAATAGGTAACATCATTTGACAAGGACCACACCATTCAGCCCAAAAATCAACTAAAACAACTCAAGAAGCTATTTCTTGTGTAAAATTTTGTTCTGTTAATACAATTGCCATATTATTTTTTCTTATACAAATAAAATCATTAGAAATAATAAATTATTTCTTAATGCTT
>CAZRIS010000029.1:0-7022 GCA_964600205.1 uncultured Candidatus Peribacteria bacterium
TACCATAATAATCAAAAACAAAAAAAAATGAAATTTTAAAAAAATTTCATTTATATAACATTTACCATATTGAAAAAAGGAAGCATTATTGCCATAATCAAAATTCATACAATAATTCAAACTCAAATTATAACTAGTGGCTCTATTGCTGTTGATAGATTTTTCACTATATTATCTATTTCTTTTTTAAATTTATTTGAAATTTTTAAAAGCAAAGCTGGCATATTTCAAGTTTGTTCTCATATTTTTACTATAGAAGAAAACTCTATTGGAAAATAAGGATTTTCTTTTCATTTTGAAATATCATTTATTCCCATCAAATCACTAAGTTCCCTTCATTTTGATACTCAAACAATTATTTCTTTTATTTTTTTCTCATAATAATCATTTTCCAAAGTTTGAGAACTTATTTCTAAAGCTTGATTAATTATGACTCATCTACTTAAAAGAAGTCATAAATTTCAAGAAAACATAGCAAGAATTTTTTTTCTTATTAATTTTCAAAAAATTGGAATATTAAGCATAAAATAATCCCAATAAATTTTTGTTTTTTTATTTGTTTTAAAAATTATTATTCAAACTATAAAAATAAATATTCAAAGTAAAATATAAGCTATATTATCTTGCATAAATTTTGCTATATCTATGACTGTTTGGGTTAAAGATGGTAAATTTACTTTTGCATCCTTATACATTTTTTGAACTTTTGGTATCACAAAAACCATAAAAACTACTATCATCGAAATAGCTAGAGTCACTATAACCATTGGATAAATTAAAGCTCAAATTATTTTTCATTTTAATTCCTTTGTTTTTTCTTCCTTTTCCTTTATTAACTCAATAGATTCTCAAAGCTTACCTGTTACTTCTCACATTCTTATTATAGAAATATCAAAATTTGAAAAAATCCTTGGAAATTTTTTTGCTATATCCTCTATACTACTTCATTTATTTAAATCTTTTAGAAAAATTTCTATAACTTTTTTTATTTTTTTATTTTTTGTTTGTAAGCTCATTATTGTAAATGAATTTATTATCGGAATTCAAGAATTTAAAAGATTTGCTAATTGTTCTAAAAAACTTATTTTTTCTTTTGAACTTATTGAAATATTAACACTAGAAAAATTAAGCTTAAAATAATTTTTAAGCTTACTAAAAAAAACATTTAATTTTATTTTTTGAGTCATAAAAAAAATTTTTTAATAAAAACTATAAATATTTTATCATTTTTCTTGAATTTTTTCAAAAAAATGTTATATTAAAATATAATTATTTTTAATTATAAAAAATATGTTTAAAATTTTTTGAGTAGATGATGACAATAATTCTCAAGAAATAGAGGTAGAACAAAAAGAAATAGAAGAAATAGAAGAAGAACAATGACAAATTGCACTTGATATTATAGAAACTTCTACTAAAATAATAATCATAGCACCAATAGCATGAGTAGATTTAGATAATATAGATATTTCTCTAAAAGAAAATATTTTAACAATAGCTTGAGAAAGACCAACTCCTGAGGTATTTTTCGATAATTCTGTTATAATTAGAAATAGTGAATGCTTTTGGTGAAGATTTTCTAGAACAATAATTTTGCCTGAAAATCTAGATTTAGAATCTATAAAAGCTGAACTTGAAAGATGAATTTTATTTATAACAATAAATAAGATAAAATTCTCTTCTCAAACTATAAAAATAGAGGCAAAAGTTTAATTTTTTAAAACAAAATATGTTTTTCAAAAAAAATAAAAAAGAATCCAGATTAAAAAAAGTAGACAAAATTGTTACCTGAGTAATAATAGCTTCTGCTATTGCTTGAATTGTTTGATATTCAAAAAAAACTAAAAAACAAAAAACAGATACAAAAAAAGAAAATTTTTTTAAAAAAACATATAAAAATTTATGAAAATTTTTAGCAAAATGTGTTTCTACTTTTGATAAAAAAAATAAATAATTATGAAAAAAAAATTAATTATAATACCTATTGTTTTTTTATTTTTTGGAATTATTCTAGGTTTTAATTTTTCTTTTTGAGAAAAAAATGACTCTTGGAATAATATTAGCTGTGAATATGCTTCAAGAATCAAAGAATGTCTAGCTAATCAAGATAATCCAAGAAATATTACTAATTTTGTATGTATATCTTGAAAACCAAGCTATGTTGCTTATCAAGTTATTTTGGATTGAGAATTCTCAAAAATAGATAAAGAAATAGAAGAATTTTTGACTACACTTGCAAAATCTCAAAATAATTATTTTTGACCAGAAAAGAAAAAAAATTTCGTAGAATGAATAAAGGATATACACCACTTTTTTGATGAAAAAATAAAAGAATATAATAATTTATGTAATGGTTGAATATCTGCAAAATTAGCTTCTTGTAGAGAAATTCCTAATGTCACAATATCAAAAAGTTTAAAAACAACTAAAAATAAAAATAACTGTGAAAAACTAGTTGCTCAAAAAATAGCAATTTATGAAATTGCAGCATCAATAATTCTAAAAGATAATAAATATCAAATACTAAAAGATGAACACAAAAAATTTACTCAAAAACAAAGAAAGAAATTTGATAATTTACTTGATAATATAATGAAAAATAGATTATATTTAGATGAAATAGCACAAAAATGGAGAAGTAAAACAAAACATCCTAATTAAAAAAAGAAGAAATTTTTATTTCTTCTTTTTCTTTTTTTGTTTAGCTCAACAATAAGGACATATTTTCATATCTTTATCTATTTTTTTACCACATTTTCTACATTCTGTTTTATTTTTTCTTTTTATTATAATAAATAAAAATATTAATAATATGAAAATAATTAAAGGAATCAATACATAATAATTTATATCAATATATTCTTCCTCATAACTAATTGGAAATTCTTTTGCAGAATTAAATTCTATATCTTTTCAATCTTCTCATTTATATTTTATAACAAAATCAGCTTTTATTTTTTTGTTAACTTTTCTTTTTGCTATTTTTTCCCAAGGCATTAATACTCTATTTTTTCATAAATTTTTTCTTGTATAATATTCACTTGGAGTCCAAAATTTAATTACTGGATTTCAATTTTTATCATAATCTCTATAAGGAAATCATTTCCACTCACAATGAAAATCTCTAGAACTTCAAGGAATTACCACTCATCATACATCATTTATAGGAATATAATCTACTATTTTTTCTCAAATTATAGCTCATTTTTTATTAGTTATTATTTTTTTTCATACATTTTTTATTACTTTTCAATTTTCATCTTTTAAAATAATTTTTCACCTAGGTTTTATATGAGTATTTCACTTATTTTCTATTGGAATTTTAAAGTCAACTTCAAAAAAATCTTTATTTTTTTTGTTATTTTTATTTTTTTGATTATTTGTCTTATTATTTTCTTTTTGCTTGTTATTTTTACTTTGTTTATCATTTTTATTTTTTTGATTATTTTTTTTATCATCTATATCTTCTTTCTTTTGTTTTTGCTTAGAACAAGTTTTATCATAATAACTTGGAGAATAATCTCAGTTTGGACAATAATCTTTAACTAATCAAGGTCAATTTCAAGAATGAACCTCAATTTGTGGCTCCTTTATTTTTGCATCAACAATTACTTTTCACTTTACATTTAAAAGTATTAATACTCAATAATCTACATTAATTCATACTTTTGTTCAAGAAGATTGCTCTGAATTATTATTTTTAAAAAATATAGCTCAATAATGTCATCCTGGAGTAGCATTAGCTGGTACTTTTATAGAAAATTTTATTTGTTTTGTTTCTTTGGGAGCTAAATCAAAACTTCAAGTAGAAATTTCTATCCAACTAGCTAATTGTTGATCTGGATATACCATTTCACTTTTTCTTACAAATTTTGGTACTCAATTTTTTCAATTAGGAACAAAATCAGATTTTCACATTACTATATGTATAGTTTTATTAGTTGGATTTCTAATTTTTGCAGTTTTTACAATTGTAGTTCAAGTATTTGCATCAATTTCATATTTTACAGGACTTACAATTAAATTTATAGCAGCATTTACTTGATTATATAAAAAAAATAATAAACTTATAATAACAAAATAAATAATTTTAAAGTATTTTTGTTTAATCATATAAATGAAAATTAAAAATTATAAATACAAAAAGTATTTTACTTTTTTTACAAAAAAATCAAACAAAAAACTCTAGAATTAATTCTTCTAGAGTTTTATTTTTTTATATCTAATATAAATTAGAAATTACCTGTTACTGTGAAAGTAATATGATCTTCATAATTTCCTGCAGGAGTTTCATCACTAGCAGTTGCTCAAACTATAAATTCTACATCATTTACTCAATCTTTTAATTGTGGTTTATTTGAAGTATATACAGTATGTTCTGTAGTATTATCATTTACTTCATCATTTAAATTAGCTGTTTGAGAAAAACCAGAAACTGTAGAATCTGCTGTTGCTCAAGTTTGAGAATAAAATTTATAATGTTCATTAGCATCATTATTATTTATTTTTATATTATTATCTGAAGTATTAGTTAATCATCCAGATTGGCTTCTAGCAGTAATTGAAGCACCATTAGCAGCATTTGTTCAAATTTCTATAAATAAACTTCAAGTTGATTCTGTATTTGCAACTAAATTTCCTAAATCTATAGTTCCAGTAGATATTTCCATATTTAAAGTTGGTTCTACAGTAGCTTTTACTAAAATATCACTTACACTACCAGAAGCATTTCCATTATTTCCAAATGTTCCATCCCAATTAATAGGTGAATCAAATGAGTTTGTACCAGTTACACTACCAGTACCAATTTGAGTAGCTGCAAAGGCACTACTACCAATTGTAGCAATAGTAATAGCAGAAATTCAAGCTATAGCTAATGCTTTTTTTATTTTTGTTTTTATCATAATTCACAAAAATTATAAAATAAAATATATTTGCTAACAAATAGTTTTAGAATCTAGATTCCTATTTGTGTAAATATTTTAACATACTTATAAAATAAATGTCAAAAAATTTAGCTTTTTTTAAAAAAAACAATATATTATATGGTAAAAAATTTAAAAAATAGATATGAAAAATATGAAAAATCTTTTAAAAAAATATAATATAAAAGCTAAAAAATCTCTTTGACAAAATTTTTTAGTAAATGATGAAATTTTAGAAAAAATTGCTAGTTTTTTTGACTTAAAAGACAAAAATATAATTGAAGTATGACCTTGATTTTGAGCTTTAACTGAGAAAATTTTGGAGAAAAATCCAAAGAATTTGGTTCTAGTAGAGCTTGATTTGGATATGATTAACATTTTAAATGATAGAATTAAAAATAATGATTTAAAAATAAAAAATACTAATTTCAAAATAGAAAATATAGATGTTTTAAAATATGAAGTAAATTTCCAAAATTATTATGTTATAGCAAATATTCCATACTATATTACAAGTCCTATTTTGACTCATTTTTTGTATAAACAAAAAAATATTCCAGAAAAAATGCTTATTTTAATGCAAAAAGATGTAGCAGATAAAATTGAAATTTGACAAAAAAATGAAAAAAAACAAAAGTCTAGTGTTTTAAGTTTATTAGTAGCAAAAAAAGCTTATGCAAAACAAATAATTTTTGTATGAAGAAATAATTTTATTCCAGCTCCAAAAGTAGAATCAAGTGTAGTTTTTTTTGAAAAACATAATTTATATGATGATTTAGATGATGAAAAATTTTTAAATATAATAAAAAAATGATTTTTATCTCCTAGAAAAAAATTAGTAAATAATTTATCTAATTTTTGATTTGAAAAAGAAAAAATAAGTCAAATTTTAGAAAAAATTTGACTTAATAAAAATGTAAGACCTGAAGATTTAAATATAGAAAAATGGGTAGAATTTATAAAATTTTTATAACCAACTATATTCCACTCAATAATTTTTAAATAATTTTTTACTTCCCCAATCAACTTGTTTATGTTTTTCAAGTCATAATTTTTTTATCCATTTTTTTATTTCTTTTTTAGTAGGAGCTTCTATTTCTAAAAGTGGAGGAATTAAGCTTCTATCATCTTCATAAAAATAATCATCTATATCAAATTCTATTCCATCAAGAGAATAACTAATTCTATATTTTTTCTTTTCTCTTATAGCTTTCATTCCATATTTTTCCAAAACTTTTGTAAAACTTTCTACATCAGTAATAATTCTTTCTCATTCATCAGCTACTTTTAATCACTTCTCTCAACCTTCAGATTTTTTATCTCTTTTTCTTTTTATTGTATACATATGGATATCTCATTTTTTTCTTACTCTAAAAATTCTTTTATTTGCTTCTAATTTATTTTTATCTTGATCTGGAAAATCATAATAAATATCATGAATATAACCTTCAAAAGTTTTTTTTGCTCAAAAACTTTCAAGTTTTTTTACTATATCTCAAACATCAATTTCCAAAATTTTTATCTCTTTTTCTAGCATTTTTTATTTTTAGTAAAATAATTATTTTTATTATACCATAAAAAAAAGAAAAAATCTAAAAAGATTGTAGATTTTTTCCTTTACTCTTTATCTTTTTTATTTTTTAATTCTTCAAATTTCTTTATTTCTTCCTCTTTTGGAATTCTTTGCAAAGCAATTTTTCAATTTGATTCATTTATTCAAATTATTTCAAAATCAACTTCTTCTCAAACTTTTACAAAATCTTCTACTTTTTCAGCTCTTAGTGGAGAAAGTTTTGAAATATGAATCATTCAAGTATTTTTTCCCTTAAATTCTACAATAGCTCAAATTCAATCTATAATATTTATAACTTTTCAAGTTAATTTATCTCAAACTTTTGGTTCCCAAAGCATTTCTTTTATTTCAGAAATAACTTTTTCTCAATTTTCCATTTTTTTAGCTGTAATTGTAGTCAATCAATCTTCTGCTATAGAAATTTTTAAATCATAATCTCTCTCAAGTCTTTGAACATTTTCTCAACCTCTTCAAATAACTGCTGAAATTTTATCAACTGGAACCTGCATAGTCAAAATTAAAGG
>CAZRIS010000030.1:0-6811 GCA_964600205.1 uncultured Candidatus Peribacteria bacterium
GGAAGTAATAGTCAATGACTTTTTTATGAATTTTTGGATGATGAAAATGTAAAATTAATTTGAGTTGAAGCAGGTTGAGAAGGAATTATAAAATGAAAACATGCAGCAAGATTTCAGCAAAAACAAAAGTGAGTAGTTGAATGATATAAAAGTTTTTTCTTGCAAAATAAAGATTGACAAGTTCAAGATACAAGCTCAATTTCTGCTTGACTTGATTATTCAGGAGTAAGTCCACAATTAAGTTATTTAGAAGAAATTTGAAGAGTTGAAATGAAATATGCTTTAGATTCAGAAGTTTTGGAAGCTGTAAAAATGCTTATGCAAACAGAATGAATATTGCCAGCTTTGGAATCAGCTCATGCAGTAGCTGAAGCTATAAAACTTGCTCCAACTTTATCAAAAGATAAAATTATAGTAATTTGAATTTCAGGAAGATGAGATAAAGATTTGTTTATAACAGCTCCTAGATTAGATGATAAATTTGTTTTATTTTTAAAAAATTATATAAAAGATTATGAATAAAATAATGACACATATGGTTTGTGGTTATCCAAACTTAGAAGAAAGCCAAAAAGTATTTGATATTTTAAAACAAAAATCTGAATATATTGAAATTCAGTTTCCTTTTTCTGATCCAATAGCAGATGGTCCAGTAATTGAAGAGGCTAATCAAATTGCTTTACAAAATTGAATGACTACTGAAAAATGTTTTGATTTTATAGAAAATAATTCCCCCCTTCAAAGGGGGGCTAGGGGGGGAGTTAAAATTTTAATAATGACTTATTATAATATAGTTTTGAATTATTGAGTAGAAAATTTTGTAAAAAAAGCAAAATCAATTTGAATTTATGGTCTTATAATTCCAGATGTTCCTTTTGATGAAGAGGATTGAGAAAATTTTAGAAAAATTTGTAAAAAATATGATTTAGTTTTTACAGAAATAGTTTCTCCAGCTGTTTCACAAAAAAGATTAGAACAAATAAAAGCTTTAAAACCAGAATTAATTTATGCAATTTCTCAAAATATGACTACATGAAGTAAAGCAAATTTTTGAGAAGAATTTGAAAAATATATAAAAAATTTAAAAAAAATTTTTTCTTGTCCAATTTGAGTTTGATTTTGAGTAAAAACAAAACAAGATATAGAAAAAGTATGCATGTTAGCTGATTTTGCAATTATTTGAAGTGAGTTGATAAAAAAATATAATGAGTGAAAAAGTGAAGAAGTTGAAAAATATTTAAAAAAACTGACTAAAATTTAGTCAGTTTTTTTGTCTTTAATTTTTCAGTTTTTGTCTTTATTATTTTTTATAAGCTTTTATTAAATTAATTATCTATTTTTAAAAATATGAAATCTATAGTTTATGAAAATTTGGAATTTAATAATTTAATGACTTTGTATGAAATAAGAAAAAAATTATTTGATTATTATAAAAATATTTTATCTGATAAAATAAGAGTTTTTTCTTTAGTTTACAAATGAACTAAAATTATTTGTGAGAAGTTAGAAATTAAATTTGAATGATATTTTTTAGCTATTTGAGAATTAAATCATAAAAGTTTTTCTAGAAATATTCAAGAATTGTGATGATTTTTAAAGCAAACTAAAATATATGATGAATTAAAAAATAGAAAAGAAAAATTAATAAAAGAGTTAGATAAGAGAAATATAAGTATATATCAATATGATTTAACCTGAGCATGATATGAGTATTTAAGAAAATTATTATCAAAACAAGAATATAATTTGACTTGAATAAAATATGATTATAAGAATTGAAATAATGAAGTATTTGTTGTAAATTGAGCTTCATTTTGATTAAAATCTGTTTTTGAAATGCTTTATAGAAAATTAGATAGAAAAGTAAAAACTATTTTTCCAGTTCCTATGTTTACACTAGTTTTAGATACTTCAGATATTTTTTTAGATACAATTATTTTAGAAACAGAAGAAAAAAATAATTTTAAAGTAACTAAAAAAGATATTTTAATTTCAGTAGAAGAAACCAAAAAATATATTCCTTGAGTAAAATTATTATATGCTAATTGGCTTGATTGAGTAGAGAAAGAATGATTAAAAGTAGAACAAGACCTAGAAAAAAATATTTTTTCAAATTTTATTCCTAGAAATTCTTTAGTTTTGGAAAATATAAATTGAGATTCAAAAATTATTGATAGAGATTTTTTAGAAAAAAATTATATAGATTGATTAGTTTTGGATTTGATTAATAAAAAAATTTATCTTGATTCTGAAAAACTTACAAGTAAAGAGCTTCATTCTCAAAATACTACAATAGAAATATTAGAAATACTTTTAAAAAATTTATGAAAAGAAGTTTCTAATAAAGATCTTCCAAGATCAAGTTATTCAACAAACAAAAATGAAATGATTTGAAAAATAATATGACCACTTACAAAATTAATAGAAAAAAGAAAAAAAGTAAAATTAAATTTAGAATGCAAATGAAGTTTATCTAAATTTTATTTGAAATTATCAAAAAATAATAAAATAGATATAAGTATAATAAGAAAAATCATATAATTTTTACTTTCCATACTTAAAACAACAAAAAATATAGTTTCTTCAAAATTTCATAAGGATTTGCAAGTTTTTCAAATAAAAATAAGAGTTCCAGAATTTTCTGGGACTTTTTATCTATTTAATTTAAAAAGAATATTTAAAAATTTTTGAGAAACTATAATTTATTTTTTTATTATTTACTTATTCAAATAATTACAAAATATATTATTGAACTTATAATTCAAGCTACAGGAAAAGTTATAAACCAAGAAGCTATTATTGTTCTTAATTTTGAAAATTCTATAACTTTTTTATCTTTTCATTTACTAGTTTTTAACCATTGTCTAAATAATCATATTCAAAAAACTCAACCTAAGGCAATTTGAGTTGTTGAAACAGGAATTCAAAAAGAAGAAGCTAATATTACTGTTATAGCAGCAGCTAATGCTATAGAATAAGCTCTAGTTTGGTCAAGTTTTGTTATTGATTTTCATACTGTTTTTATAAGTCTAGATCAAAAGACAGCAAGTCAAAAAGATAAAGAAAAAGCTCATAATATCATTATCCAAAAAGGAATTCATACTTTTTCTATTTGTGAAGATGTATTAGTTATACTATCATTAATTGCAGCTAATGGTCAAATAGCATTTGCAACATCATTTGATCAGTGAGCAAAAGAAAGTAATGCTACTGCAAATATTAGTGGTAGGTTAAAAAGTTTATTTACAAAATCTTTACTATCCTCAAAGTATGATTTCTTTTTTTGTCTAAATTTTATTATTAAATATACATAAACTAGTATTCAGATTATTATTGATACAAATATAGCACTAGCATTGAAATTAAATCAATTATTTTCTAAATAATTTTTTATTGGTCATAATTTATGTTTAAATCATTTTAAAATTAAATAAATAGAAAAAATTGTTGTCATTATAGATACATAAATAGGAACCCAATGTTTTGCAGCTTGTCATCTATCTTTTTGTTTTAAAATTGTTTTTCTAATAGAAATAAAAATTCATACTGCAATTATTCATCACATAAAAATAGCTAAAATCAAAGCAATTATGACTTTTAGTATAACTGGCCAATTTACTACTCATACTCAAGCTCAAGCTATTCAAGCTCATATTAATCATCAAAGTATAGAATGTGTAATTGAAACAGGAGCTTTAAAAAAAGTAGCAATATTTACCCAAATTGCAGAACCAAGTAAAGTTGCAAGCATTATTGCTATAAATTCCATAGAATTTTTTTGAAAATGATTTGGGTCTATTATTCATCACTTTATAGTATTTACTACATCTCATCAAGCTATTATAGCTCAAGCTGCTTCAAAAATCATAGCTATAATTATTGCTTGAGTTAATGTTAATGCTTTTGCTCATACTGCTGGTCACATATTATTAGCTATATCATTTGCTCAAAGGTTTATTGCCATATAAATAGCAAAAATAACAGCTAATAATAAATATATATTTTCTCTAGCTCAAGCAAAAAAATAAGCATAACTAATCATTAATATAATAAAAATTCAAAGAAATATATATTTTAATTTTGAAATTAGTCCATTTGGAATATTTATAGTTATTTTCATAAAAAAAAATTAAAAAACTAAGTATGCTAATATTATAACATACTTAGTTTTTATGTTGCAAGAAAATATAGTTGATTATTTTTCTATTTCTTCTTTTATTATATTTAAAGGTTTAAAGAAATTTTGTAAATTTAATCATACTTTTCTTAAATCCTTATATTTAGTTAATTTTTCTACTATTTTTTCTCATAAATTTTCATCATCTTCTAATATTTCACTTCAGAAATTTTCTTTAAAATAAAGTGCATTTTGCATTTGATGATTTCAGGCAGAATTTTTTAATGGAACAATTAATGAATGAACTCAAAAATAATAAAGTTCCCATAAAGTAGTAGCTCCTCATCTTGTTATAGCTATATCTACATCTTTTAATATTTTTCAAAGTCTTTTTTGAGTGATAAAATCATGAACTGTAGTGTTTGAGAATTTTTTGAAATCTCATCTTAAGTGCATATTTTTTTCTCACAAAATTATATGAAAATGAACAAAATCTAGACTTGGTAAAGCTTTTAATAAAGCATTGAAAATGTTAGTAGAACCTTGACTTCCTCAAATGACTATGACATTTAGTTTATCTCAATTAACAACATTTGTATCTTCTAGATAATCAATTAATTCAGGATTTAGTATTTGTCATGATAAAATATATTTTTTTGAATCAATTTTTTCATTTGGAAATGTATAAAAAACTTTGTCTGCCAAATTTGATACTAATTTATTTGAAAGTCAAGAAACTGTGTCAGATTCATGGATGAAAAGTTTTTTTCAAGTAAGTTTTGCAGCTATTGCAACAGGTAAAGATACATATCATCATTTTGAAAAAACTATATCAACTCATAATTTTTTTAGGTAATAAATACCCTCTGCTATTCAACTTAAATTTTTTAATGGTTCATAAAAATTTCTTAGGTCAAAATATCTTCTTATTTTTCAAGCACTTATATCATAAAATGGAATTTTGTATTTATTAGCTATTTCTTCTTCTAAATTTCCTTCTTCTCAAAACCAAATAAAATCATATTTTTTAGTTTCTTTTAAATAATTATAAAGTGAAATAAGAGGGAAAATATGTCCTCAAGTCCCTCATCAACTTAAAGCAATAAGTTTTTTTTCTTCCATATTGTATAAAGTTAATAATCAAATTTATACTTTTATTATTCTAAAAAATAAAAAAAATACAAGAAAATTTTTGAAAAAAATAAAAATATATTATACTAATAGTAAATAGGGGGAAATAAAAATTTCAAATTTATTATTTTTAGTAATAATAAGTTTTTTATTATCCCTTTGATTTTTTAGTTTTTATAAGAAAAATATGCAAGAAGATAAAAAAAATGAAAAGTATATTTTACCAAATGATCATAAATATTTAACATTTTTAAAAAAAGTTTTTAGACATGAATTTAGAAAAAATTCTTTTAGAAGAATTTCTACTCCTTATTTTGTGCAAAAATCTGATTTAGAAAAAATTTTTAAAGATAAGTTAGATAAATATGTTTATGAAGCAGATATATCTTGAAATAAAGATTATTGTTTGAAAAATCATCCATCAATATCAAATTTATTAGCATATATAAATAATAATTTAAAGGAAAATATTCAACCAGTTTATAATTATTATATGGATATTTTTTTCTCAAAAGATAATTTTAATTTAAATTGAGAAATGATTTTTGGAGGTGATGTTATTTGAGTTGATGATCCTATAATTGATGCTCAATTAATTTATTTAACTTATCTTGTTTTTGAAAAAATTTGATTAAAAGATAAATTTGAATTAAGATTAAATTCTATTTGAAATAAAAAAGAACAAACAAAATTTTTTGAAGCTTTAAGTGATTTTTATGAATGAAAAAAACATTTATTAACTCAAGAATCTTTAAAAAATTTAGAAAATAATAATTTATTAGAATTATTGAAACCAAAAAATGAAGATGAAGAGATTCTTTTATCTAGTGCTCCAAAAATAAAAAAATATTTAAAAAAAGATAGTAAAAAACATTTTGAAAAATTAAAAGAATATTTAGAACTTTTGGAAATTCCTTATTTAGAAGATGAAAATTTATTTTGAGATTTTGATTTTATAACAAATACTGTATGGCAATTTGAGAAAAAAGATGATAAAGAAGTAGTATCAAAAGGTTTTAGATATAATGATTTGTCTATAAAATTATGAGAACAAAAAGAAATTCCTGGTAGTTGATTTTGAGTATATGTAGAGAAGATAATAGATATTTTAAAAGAAACTTGAATAAAAATAAAAAATAAAGATAAGCTTGATTTATTTTTTGTTCAATTATGAGATGATGCTAAAAAAGTAGTTTTACCATTGAGTTTGAAAGCAAGAGAAGCTTGAATAAATACTGCAACTTCTCTTTGAACTCCTTCTATGAAAGAACAAATGTTGAAAGCTACTAGAAGTAAAGCTAGATTTATAGTTATGGTATGATTTATGGAAGCTAAATCTTGAGTTTTTCAGTTAAGAGATAGTCTTGATTGAACACAAAGAGAAATAAAAAAAGAAGAATTAATAGATTATGTTGTTGAAAAAATAGGTAAAGATAAATTAGATTTTTATGAACCAAGTAGAGATTTGATTTTAGATAAAAAAAATGATGAAGATTAATTTTCATCATTTTTTTATACTCTTATTTTTGTAATTTTTTCACCATATCTTAAACAAGGTTTTGG
>CAZRIS010000031.1:0-6726 GCA_964600205.1 uncultured Candidatus Peribacteria bacterium
ATAAAAGCCCAAGTTCATCAAAAGTTTTGTTGAATGTAGAAACTAAACAATACATTAATTTTTTAATATTAAATTAATATTTTCAAATCATAATTCTTCTAAAGCTTTTTTAATTAAAGCTATATTATCTGCATTATTTACTGAATTCAAGGCAAAATTAGTTTTAAAAATTATTTCTAATTTATCATCTGTTAAATTAAAATTAGCTCATCTAAGGCTCATTGTAAGAGCTCATTTTGCTTTTAATTCTTTTAATTTTTGAATTAATTTATCTTTATCAAAAGATAATGAATTTATATTATTTTTATTTTCTACTTTTTTATTATCTTCTACTCAAAAAATATCTCAAATATCATCTATTTTTATTTCATCTAATTCTTCTTTTTTAGGATTTGGAATTTTTTTTGGTTCTAAAATTTTTTCTTGTTTGGGTTGAGTTGTTTTTTGTGTATTTGTAAAATTTTTTTCTATTTCATCTGTTTTATTATTCTTTGGATTTAAAATTTTTAAAATTCAAATTAAAAAAGTAATATTTTCATCTTGAGAATTTTTTAATTTTATTTGAGTTTCATCTAATTCTTCTATTATTTTTAATAGGTTTGAATAATCTTTTTCTTCTTTTAAAAATTCAAAAATTTTGTCTTTCAAGCTAAAAATTAAGTCTTTTATGAAAAGTTTTATATTTTTTCAATCATTTATTAATTGTTCATATAAATTAATTATTTCTTTGTCTTTATTTTCTAGTTTTTGGATAAAAGAATTTATGAAATCTTTATCTGTAAGGTTGAGAGTTTTTATTATATTTTCATAAGTAATTTTATTGTCTATAATTAATTGTTCAAATAAACTTATAGCATTTCTAAGTCATCAATTACTTGCTTTTGCTATGTAATCTAGGCTTTCTGAATCGATTTCTATATTTTCTTTTCAAGCTATAAACTTTAATCTATTTTTTATATCTTCTAAACTAATATTTTTAAAATCATATCTTTGACATCTAGAAATAATTGTTTCTGGAACTTTATGAGTTTCTGTTGTGGCTAAAATAAATTTTAAATATTTTGGTGGTTCTTCTAGAATTTTTAATAAAGCATTAAAAGCTCATTTGGAAAGCATATGAACTTCATCTATTATGTAGACTTTATATTTTGCATTTGTAGGACTAAATTTAGCTTTTTCTATTAAATCTCTTATATTATCTACTCAAGTATTAGATGCTGCATCTATTTCTATAACATCAACTAAACTTTCATTATTTATTGCTTCACAAATTTTACATTTATTGCAAGGATTTCAATTATTTGGATTTTCACAATTTATAGCTTTTGCTAAAATTCTTGCTGTAGAAGTTTTTCAAGTTCATCTTGGTCCACAAAAAAGATAAGCACCAACTGTCTTACCTTCATTTACAGCTTTTCTTAAAGTATTTTTTACAAAATCTTGTCCTACAATACTTTCAAAATCTTTGGGTCTATATTTTAAATATAATGCCATAAATTATTATTTTATATTTTATTCTATAATTTTATTATCATCTAATTCTTTTAAAATTTTTTCAACAACACTTTTATCATGCCATTCTATAGGTCAATTGTTAGTAATCATTAAATGTTCATCTCACTTTCAAGCTATTAGTATAATATCTCAAGAATTTCAAGTTACTAGTGCTGTTCTTATAGCTTGTTCTCTATTTGTTATTATCCAAAAATTTTCTCATTCTTTTCTTTCAATTCCAGGTAAAATATCCTTGATTATATCTTCAGTTTTTTCAGAATAATCATCATCTTGAGTTAATATAACTACATCTGATAATTTAGAAACAATTTCTCACATTATAGGTCTTTTTGTTTTATCTCTATCTCAAGTAGCTCAAAAAACTGTTATTATTCTAGAATTTCATTTTATATTATTTAAAGTAGTCAATACATTTTCAAGTGCATCTGGAGTATGGGCATAATCTATAAAAATTTTATATCATTCTGTGTTTTCTACTTCTTCTAATCTTCCAGGAACTCATTTTATATTTTCTATTATTTTTATTATTTTTTCTCTAGGTATAGATAATGAAGTAAAAAGTCATACTGCTGCTGCTATATTATAAGCATTAAAAACTCATCTTAATTTTGTTTTTAATTTCATTTTTCCTCAAGGAATAGTCAAAGAAAAAGTCATATAATCTTTTGTTTCTTCTATATCTTCTATTTGAAAATTAGCTTTTGGATCCATTCAATAAGTGTATAATGAATCATATGTTTCTTCTAAAAAATCTTCCACATAATTACTATCTATGTTTATTATAGCATCTTTTTTGATTCAAGGCTTTCTTTTGTAACTAATTAATTTATGGAAAATTTCTAATTTTGTATTTACATAATTTTCCATTGTTCTGTGTAAATCAAGATGATCTTGAGTTATATTTGTAAGAATTAATTTATCATAGTTTATTCACCAAATTCTATTATAAAGTATTCAATGGCTAGCAGTTTCTATTATTGCTATTTTTATTCATCTATTTTTTGCTTCTTTTAATAATTTTTGTAAAACAAATGGATCAGGACTAGTCATTTTATAGTTATTTGTATACTCTTTGTCTCACATTATAATATTAGCTGTTGTAAACATAAAAACTTTTTCTCAATTTTCTATTAATCCTCTAGCTATTATGTTGCAAGTAGTAGTTTTTCAATTTGTTCAAGTTACTCAAATAATCATCATTTCTTTAGAAGGAAATCCATTTATCACATTAGCTAATATTGCTCTTATTTTATGATAAGTAATTCTAAGTGGGTTATCTAGTGCTATAATATGTTTTAATTTATTTAGCATATCTTTTAAATTATAAATTATTTGTTTATTTATACTTGTTTTTTAAAAATTTTCAATTTTAAAATAAAAATCTTTTTCTAAATTTTCTAATTTTTCCTCTTTTTTATGATTTTTATCAATAAAAATATAGTCAATATCATATTTTTTTATTCAAGGTTGTTTGTATAGTTTAAAGCTGTAGTTTTCACAATCTATATTTTTTATTTTATAGCTAAAATTATAAGTTTTTTCTTCTCTTACAGAAAGTTTAGTAAAAAAATCTATTAATTTTGTTTTTTTGTTATTTTTTCAAATAATAGAATTTTTAGGTAAGATTATTCTTATATATTGTCTATTTTCTCAATTTCCTTCTATTTCTAGAATTTTTTGTTTATTTTTTATTTTAAATTTATTTAAATAATCTAAAATTCTTTTTTTATCTTTTTGAGAGAAATTATGTTTTAATTTTATTTGTAAATTAGTTTGTATATCACATTTATTATTTTGTTTTTCTTCTAAAGTATCAATAATTTTGTATTTTATTTTTAGATATCTATCACTTTTATTTTCACTTAATCAAGTAAAAACTGGGAAAATAAAATTTTTTGAAGAATTAAAATTTATTTTGGAATTCAATCATAGTTTTTGTAGAATTTCATTTTCATTTTTATTAAAAGCTATAATTGCTAATTCCCTATTTTCTAGCTCTTGAAAAAATATTTTTAGTATATCTAGAATTTTTTTTGAATTTATGATTTTTTCTTCTAATTTTTTTGAAAAATCAAATAAAATTTGCTTTGGTGTTGAAAGTGTTCATTTTTTTGAAACTTTTGCTTCAACTAATACTGAAAAAATTTCATTAAAATTTTTAGAATTTATAGTTGTTTTTATTTTATCAAAATAAATTGGTCAAATTATTTTTAGGATTTTATTTACAGTATTTGTATTGATAAAAATTATTCAATCATAATTATATTTTCAAGCTTGTAAAAAATAATTTATAGAAGTAGCACTTTGTACATAATCTGAATAATAATTTGCATCTTTTAAGGTAAAATAAGGATTTATTTTTTTTAGTCAAAAAGGAGCAGGAAGTTTGTTTTTGTATTCTTTATTTATATCCCATTCAAAAGCATAAATATCTTTTTTTTCAAAATTTTGTATTTCTCATTTATAAATACTTAAAATTCAAGCACTTCAAGGAAATCATCAAGTAGCTCTTAATTCATCATTATTTTGAAATAAGATTAAATATTTTTTAATTTTTTTATCTCAAATCAATGATAATAAATTTTCTTTATTATTTTTGTATTCTCAAAATAAAATATCTAATTTTTTTATAATGTTTTTATAAAGAGTAAAATTTTTGTCCTTTAATTTAATATTTTTTAAATTTTTCAGGATTTTTTCTGTTAAAATTTTATTTTCTAGAAATATTTTTTCATTATTTTTTAATATATCACTTATAAAAATCTTATTATTTTTATTTTTTATTTGATTATAAATTTCTATTAAATTTTTTGCTAATTTTGTACTGTATACTCATAATTTATTAGCAATTTTTAGTTTTTGGAAATGTTTTTCTGGAATTATATAATAAGGAGTGGATAAAAAATCTGATAAACGAAATAAGTTATAACTTGTATTTATCTTATTTACATAATTTTTAGAATTAATTCCTTTTAAGTTTTCTATTGATTTATTAGTTAAAAAAATTACAAAAATAAGATTTACTAGTAAAAATAAGCTTATAAATATTCATATTTTTTTATAATTAATTTTGTTTTTTTTGATTTTTTTTGGTTTATTATTTTTTAGAATTTTAAAATTTTTATTTTCTTTGAAAGAATAAAAAAAAGTTTTTATTTTTTCAAAAATTTTTTTATAGAAAAATTTATTAGTTATTGATTTTTTTAAGTCAATATCTTTTTTTATTTTTTTTAAAATACTATCTGTAGTATTTTTTTGTTTTGAAATTATAATTTTTTTCTTTTTTTTGTTTAATTTTATTTTTTGTTTTAAATTTTTTGAGAAAGTATCAATATTTTTTTTAAGTTTTGAAATTTTGAAATCTGTATTTTTTTTCTCTTTTAGGTTTATTTCTTCTTCTAGATTTGTATAAATATCATTTAATTTCATTTTCATTATTTTTTATAATTTTAATTTTCTATATTATAATAAAAAATTATTTTTTTACAAAAAGAAAAAAGCTAGTTTTCTAGCTTTTTATAGTCAAATACTTTCTCTTATTTTATTTAATTCATTCAATAAAACATTATCTTTTTTTAATAATTTTTCTAGTTTTCTACAACTGTATAAAACTGCTGCATGATTTCTTCCTGAAAAAATATTTCATATTCTTTCATAAGTATAATGCATTTTTGTTTTTAATAAATACATTGATACTTGTCTTGGAATCATAAATTCTTTTTTTCTGTTTACTCATAGTATACCTTCTTTTTCTATTCAGAAATGCTTTGATACTGCATCAATAATATCTTCATAAGATTTGATTTGAAATTTTTTAGTAGTTTCTTTTTTTGAAGCTCATAAGATATCAGTAGTGAAACTAAGTTTTTTTAATTTTTCTGCTACTCTTGAAAGTTCTGGAGTTTTTCATGTTAGTTCATATTCAGCTATAAGTTGATTTAAAATTCATTCAAGTTCTCTTATATTTTCTGTAACATTAGCAGCAATAAATTCAGCTACATCTTGTGGAAGTAAAAATTCTTTTTCTCTTGCTTTTTCTTGTAATATAGCAAGTCTAGTCTCAAAATCTGGTTTACCTATATCAACAGTAATTCCCCATTCAAATCTACTTCTTAGTCTTGGTTCAAGATTTTCAAGTTCTTTTGGAGCTCTATCTCATGAAATAATTATTTGTTTATTTTGATCATATAATAAGTTGAAAATATTATATAATTCATTTTGAGTTTGTTCTTTTTTAGCTAAAAATTGAACATCATCAATAATTAAAACATCAATATCTCTAAATTTATTTCTCAAAGCTTCTACTTTTCTTTTTTTAACAGCTCATACATATTCACTTATAAATTTATCTGCAGTTGTATAAACTACTTTTTTATCTTTAAATTTAGAAAGAATTTGATTTCAAGTTGCTTGTAAAAGATGAGTTTTTCAAAGTCCTACATCTCAATAAATATAAAGTGGATTATATGATTTTCAAGGGCTTCTTGCTACAGCTTCACAAGCTGAATAAGCTAGTTGATTATCTGGTCAAACTATGAAATTTTTAAAAGTATATCTATGATTTATAGAAGTTTTTTCTTGAAAAGAATTAGTTGCTTCCTTTTTATTTTCTTTATTTGTTTTTTTAGAATTTGATTTTATAAATTCTTTACAATCAATTACATTTTTATTTGAAGGATTATCTATTTCTTCATCTATTTTAAATTCAATTTTTTCTACTGTTTCTATTTCTTTTTGAGTTGCTCTTAGAATTTTGTCATAAAATTTAGCTTCTAAGTTATTTTTCATAAAACCTGACATAACTCCAAAAACTACTTTTGTTTTTGTTTCTTGCAACAAAGAAATTTTTCTAAAATAAACTAAAAAATCTTGTTTTTTTATTTCTTTTGCTAAGTTTGATAGAATATTTTGTAGTCTGTAATTTTTCTCCATAGAATTTTTTCTTATCAGGTTAAAAAATGTTATGCTTTTAATATAATCTTTTTAAGATTTTAGTCAAAAATATATTTTTACTTGACAAGATTTTTTGTATAAAAATTGTAAACAACTTGCTTTTTTCTTTTGTATATTAGAAGAAAAATGATTTTTTAACAATTTTAGTAAAAAATAAAATATGATTTTGATAAAAAAATAAAAATATGATATTATAAAAAATAATTAAGTATCTTATAAAAAAATATGAGTAAAAAATTTGAACAAGGAAAAGAAAAA
>CAZRIS010000032.1:0-2475 GCA_964600205.1 uncultured Candidatus Peribacteria bacterium
TTTTATACTATAATCTAAAAATAAAAAAAAGCTAGAAATTTTCCTAGCTTTTTATTGTTAATTATTATTAAATAATACTTTCCAAATCCATAATATTTATATGTTTTATTCAATCTTTATCATTAAAAATAATTTCATCCATACTTAAAACTATTTTTTCAAAATTATCATTTATTTTTTTTAGATTTCAAAATTCTCTTTTATAAACATCTTCTGAACTTATTAAATAAGTAACCTGAAAATAAACTTTTTTTTCTTTTTTTAAAGTTTCCACACTTTTGATTTTTCTATAATTTTTATCATACAGTTTTATTTTAAAAATAAAAAGTGTTCTATAAACTAAACACTTTTTATTCTATTTTTATTTCTATTTTTTGCAAATTTTTTTACAAAATACTTTCCAAATCCATAATATTTATATCATTAAAAATAATCCTAAAATAAATTATTTTTACTTATTTTTTTCTTCTTTCTTATTTTGTTTAAATTTTTCTATTGTTTTTTCATAACTATCTGTTTTTATAAAGTACTCTAAAACTTTCTTAGCTAAATTAAGTTGTCTATCAAAAAATTTAAAATCTTTTTCTTTCATATTTTTTGGACAAACTCAGGCTTTTTTACATTCATCAAAATCATAATCTTGCTTTTTAAAATCAACTATAACATCTGGAGTTATTCAAGTTCAATCTATATTTTTATCTTTTGGTGTAAACCATTTTGCTATTGTTATTTTTACCATTGAACCATCATCTAAAATAAAAGGTTCTTGAACAGATCATTTTCAATAAGTTTTTGTTCAAACTATTATTGCTTTTTTATAATCTTTTAAAGCTCAAGAAGTTATTTCTGAAGCTGAAGCAGAATTTCAATTAACAAGAATTACAATTTTTCATTTATATGGCTCTTTAAAGCTAATACTTTTATAAACTACATTTTTTAAAGAATTTTTATATTTTGTTGTTACAAGAGTTTTTCAAGGCTCTATAAAATTAGATAAAATTTCTACTGCAGATTGTAAATATCATCATCAATTATCCCTTAAATCTATAATTATTCAATCTTTGTCTTTAAATTTATCTAAAGCTTTTTTAAATTCTTCACTTGAAGTTTCTCAAAACATATTCAAAGATATATATCAAATATTACTATAACTTCAAGTAAAAGTTTTTGTCTCAACAGAAGGAATTTTTATTTTTCATCTAACAACTTCTTTTTCCAAAACTTTTTTTTCTCAAGTTCTTAAAATTTTTAATTTTACTTTTGTTCAAGCTGGTCATTTTATTTTACTAACTGCATCAAATAAACTAAGTCATACAAGATTTTCTCAATTAGCTTCAGTTATTATATCTCACTTTAAAAGTCAATATTTTTTAGCTGGAGAACCTTTTAAAATTCTATCTATTTTAACTCAAATTGGAGTTTTTTCTACTACAGCTCAAATCCCTTCAAAATCTCAAGCTAATGATTCATTAAATTCTTTTGTTTGTTTTGTATTAAAAAATTCTGTATGCTTATCTCAAAGAGCTTCAACCATTCAAGCAATAGCTCAATCTTCTAAATCCTGTTTTTTTATAACTCAACTAGAATAAAAATTTTTCTTAATCAAAGAGTATACTTTCCAAAATTTTTTTAAATCTAAATCTTTTGAACCAAAAATATCTAATTTATTTCAAAAAGAAACTTTAGTATCATTATTTTTAACATAGTTTTTAACAAAAGATTCCTTTATTTTATCAGAAAAAATAACTCAAAGTAAAAAAAATGTTAATAGTATTGTTAAAAAAAATAAAGTTTTTAAAAATTTATTTTGTTTTTTGTTTTTCATAAATTTTTTTGTAAAAAATAAAAAGTTAAAAATAGATTAAAAAAAATTAGAAAAAAAACAAGTCAATATCAAAAATTTTTTTATGTTAAAAAAATGTAAAATATAAAAAAATAGCTTTAAATAAATATTTTTTTATATTTTTATAATTTTATATAAAAATAATAAAATATTTTTTACTTATTTTAAGCCATTTTTACATTTTAACAAAATTTTTATTATTACTACTAAATAAAAATAATTAATAAATATAAAACATTATTATAAAAAAGTCTTAAAATTTGTTTTATATGAAAAAATATGATATACTTACTGTAATATTTAATAATAAATAAAAACTATGATTTTTGATTTTTTAAAAAAACAAAAAAAAGCAAAACAACAAAAAAAACTTACTCAAATAATGATTTTGAATTTAGATATTTCAGATGAACAAAAAAAGCTATATTTAGAAGCTTTAGATGTTTTGAGTGATGATGAAATTAGTGAACTTTACAAAAATTGGACAAATTTTGTAAATAAGCTTGAGATAAAAGAAATAGAAGATATTCAAAAATGAAATTTTGCTTCAATTGCTTGACTTAGAAAAAAAGAAGCAAAGGAAAAGAAAAAAGAAATAAATACTTTTAACTTTTTATTTAATAATATTTAAA
>CAZRIS010000032.1:2575-6722 GCA_964600205.1 uncultured Candidatus Peribacteria bacterium
TTATGCCTAAATATAAAGTTTTAGCATCTAAAAATCAAAAAAAATATAATTTGATTTTTTCAGCTTCTACAAAAGAAGAAGCAAAACAAAGGGTACACTTGCAAGGGTACTCTGTTTTAGGCATAGAAGAAATTAATTTGGATAGTTTAAAATGAAATAAAATAATTTTTAGAGCTATTGATCCTGATTGAAAAGAAAAAAAATGAAAAGTTATTTGAAATGATTTATTTAAAGTTTTTTTGAAATTAAAAGAAGATTTAGCTTATGATATAAAAGAATTATTTTTTGAACAAGATAAAAATTTATCACAAGAAGAAAAACAAAAAGAATTAGAAAAATTACAAAGAAAATATGAATTATATAAGCAAATAAATAAACAAGATAAAAAAGAAAAAAAACAAGATGATAAAAAACAACAAGAAGATATAGATAGTTTTTATTTGAAAAAAGAATTAGAAGAGTCTTATAAATTACTTGATTTTACACTAAAAAAATTAAGTTTTTTACTTCAAAATGAAAATTTTAATTTAATAGAGTTTGATAAAAGAGAAAAATTAAAAATTATAAATAATGAATTAATAAAATTAAAAACTTCTACAAATATAGCTAAAATAAAAAAAATTTCAGAACTTGCTTTAGAAAAAATTTGAGAATTAGAATTGTTTATTTTAGAACAAACAAAAAATGAAGAATTAAGAAAAGAATTACAAAATACAAATAAGTTATTAAAAAAACTTTGATCTGGTAAGCATTTTGTAGAAAAAGATAAGGATCCTATTTATATTATTCACTCAAAAATTTGATCATTAAAACATGTATTTAGAGATTTTAAAAATCTTTTTAAGAAAAAAAAGAGAGTTATAAATAAAAAATCAAATTTTTATATATCAGCAATCTTAAAAATTAATTTTTTTAATAAAAAATTAAGAGAAAATACTATAAGAATATTAAAAAATTTAATAGTTTTTATTTATCCATTTTGAAAAAATAGAAAAAAAAGAATGGAAATACTTCTTGAAAGAAGGTATATAAAAAGTAATTTAATTTTGTTAAAAGCAAAAATTAATCAAAGAAATATTTCTTATACTAAGTTAGTAAAATGATTTTCTTGAATTTTAGATTTTATTTACTTGTTTTTTAAAGTTTTAAGAAAATATTTATTCTTGATAATTTATTTTTATAGTTTTTTGTTTTTAATTATCTTTATTATTAGTTATTTTAATATTTTTAATTATTGATGAATAATAGATAATTTAAACTATAATTGATTATTTTACTTTTTATGATTTATTTTTGTTTATTTAGCTATTTATTTAAGTAGATGATTTTATTCTTTGGTATTTAATATTATTATAGTTTGGATATTATTTATTTTTTGAGTTGTTAATTTTTAAATAGCTTTGCAAAAAGCTATTTTTTTTGTATACTTTTTTTAGTTTAGTTTTTATAAACTTAAAATGAATATATTATTTTTCATAATAAGTTTAATTTTTTCTTTGATTTTTTATTTTTTTAGTAAAAAATTATCTTTAGATTCTTTAAGTTGAAATCTTATTTTAGAATCAATTAGTTTTTTAATTATTTGATTTTTTTTGTTTTTTAGTTTTACAAACTTTTCTTTTGAGAAAAAAAATAATTATAAAAAAAGTTTTGACTTAAATATTTTATTTGATTTTTTAAAAATTTTTTTTAGGAAATATTTGTATTATTTTGCTTTGTTTTTTGCTTATAGTTCAGTATTTTTTATATTAAAATATTTTTGATTTGATAATTTTTCATATTTTATAGCTTTTTTGAATTTTATAGTTTTTATTTTGTTTTTTTTGACTAACAAATTTATTTTATTTAGAGATTTTATAAAAATAAATACTATATTATTTTCAGCTTATTACATATTTATTTTTATTTATAGTTTTTTTTATAAAATTAAATTTTTAAGTTTAGATTATTTAAATTCTATTTTTATTTTTTTATTTTTTCTTTTAAATTTTCATAATGATAGAAAAATTTTAAAGCTAAAAGATAGTGATTTTTGACTTGTTTTTAATTTTTTTATTTATAGTTTTTTATTTATAATTTTTTATTTAAAAAAATACTTGTTTTCTCTTAATTTTTCTTTTATTTATGCTTCAAGTTTTTTAAGTATTTTTATTTATTTTTTTGTTTCAAAAATTAATTTTTTTAAGAATAATAAAAAAATTTTAAATGCTATAAGTTTTATTTTTTCCTATATTTGAATAATTTCAGTTATTTATTCTATTATAAAAAATTGATTTGATTTTTTTTCTGTTTTGATTCTTATTTTTTTATCTTTATTTAACTTTTTTATTCATAATAAATATCAAAATTATATTTCATTTTTTTTCTTTTTTATTTGAATAATATTTTTTATTTTTAGATTTTATTTTAGTTTTTTACTTTGAATTGATTCTTCTTGACTTATTTTTCTTGTTTTAGGTTTTTCTACAGCTTTGGAAATAATTATTTATTCTTATTTTTTTGATTTTAAATATAAATTTGATTATTATTTTTCTTATATTTTTTCATATTTGATAAGTTTTTTTACAATTGTCTACTATTTTTATAAGTTTAATTTTGATTTTTTGATTTTATGAATTATACTATGAATAGCTTCTATGCAATGATTTTTTAGTTATTTTAAGTTAAAAAAAATATGATAAATATTGAGAAAAATCCTAAAAAAATAAAAAATTCTAATTTGTTTTATTTAATAGAAAATAAAAGTGATTTAAAAAAATTAGAAGAATTAAAATTAGAGTGATTCAATAAAAAAATTTTGGAAAAATTAAAGGATATTTTAAAAAAACAAGAAAATTCTTTTTTTGAATTTTTTCTTTGAGAAAATAATTTTGAAAAATTAATAGTTATTTTTTATTTAGATTCTAGAAAAAAAACTCTAGAATATTTTGCTTCTGATATTTTTAGAAATTTTAAGTGAAACAATTTAACAATTTGTGCAAATAATGAAGAAAACTTGTTAAAAATGCTTGATTTAGCAGTTTTAGCTAGATATAAATTTAGAGAATTTAAAACAGATAAAAAAGAGCAAAAAAAAGATAAAATAAATATTTTACTTTTAGATAATTTATCTAAAAAAACTGTAAAATTAGCTAATAATAAAGATTCTATAAAGCAAAAAATTTTAGAAAGATACTCTACTTTGGAAAATGTTATTTTGGCTAGAGATTTGTGAACTATGCCAGCAAATAAGTTAACTCCAGAAGAATTTGCAAAAATAGTTAAAAAAACAAAATTTAAAAATACAAAAGTAAAAATTCTTGATTATAAAAAAATACAAAAATTAGGACTTTGACTTATTGAAGCAGTTTGAAAAGGTTCAGTAAATAAACCAATGGTTGTAATTTTAGAAAGAATTGTAGATAAAAAACTTCCTACAATTTGACTTATTTGAAAATGAATGACTTTTGATACAGGTTGAATTCAAGTAAAACCAGGAGATATGATGTATGAAATGAAATGAGATATGTGTTGAGCAGCAAATGTTTTTGCTATAGCAAAAGAACTTGATAAAAAAGAATTGAAAGTAAATATTGTTTTTTGTCTTGTGTTAGCTGAAAATCATATTTCTTGAGAATCATATAAGCCAAGTGATATTTTTAAATCTTATTCAGGTAAAACTGTTGATGTTATTCATACAGATGCAGAATGAAGACTTGTTTTGGCTGATGGAATAAGTTATATTTCAAAAAATTATAAAACAAAAAAAATTATAACAATGGCTACTTTGACTTGAGCTTGTATGGTGGCTTTAGGTTTTAGGTATGCTTGAATTATGGGAACTGATTCTAAATTAATAAAGAAATTTTTGAAATATAGTGAGAAAAATTTTGAAAAATATAATAAATTACCTTTTGATGATTATTTTGTAGAAAAAACAAAGTCTGAAATTGCAGATTTGGAAAATTTAAATAGATGAGTTTATGCAGGTTCTACAATGTGAGCAGCATTTTTATATAATTTTTTGATGAATGATGAAGATTATACTCATATAGATATTGCTTGAACAGCTTTAAATTCTTATGAACCTTATTGATTAGCAAATAAATGAATGACAGGTTTTGGGGTTATAAGTGTAAGTAATATTTTAGAAAATTTGGAGATATAA
>CAZRIS010000033.1:0-3437 GCA_964600205.1 uncultured Candidatus Peribacteria bacterium
CTATAAATTCATTTAAATATTTTGGTTTTTGTCTAAATCTTAAAAACATATTTTTAGTAAATTATTTTTTATAATACCTAAATAGTATAATCATTTTAAAAAAACTTCCAAAAAATTTTATTTTTAATTATTTTTTTATATAATCATAATACTAAAATCAAGTCCCCGTAGCTCAGTTGGAAGAGCACTAGGCCGCGGACCTAGGTTAGTCGTGGGTTCGAATCCTGCCGGGGATGCCATAAATTTTAAAAAAAAGCAGATTTTTTTCTGCTTTTTTAAGTAACTCTTAAAACTTCCTCTAAAGTTGTATATCACTTTATTGCTTTTAAAATTCAATCTTCTTTCATTAAAATAAAATCTTTTCATCTAGCTGATTTTACTATTTCTTCAGCACTAGCTCATTCTCTAACAATTTCTCTAATTTCTTCTGAAAAATTTATTATTTCATAAATTCACATTCTTCATTTATATCAAGTATTTCAACATTTACTACATCAAACAGCATCATAAAGTTTTAAATTTTCAATTGGAATATTATTCATTCAAATGTCCTTCATCATATTTTTTATTAAAGCTGTTTCTCAAGGATTTTTATCTCTTTGTTTTTTACAATAAGGACACAATTTTCTTACTAATCTTTGAGCTATAATAGTATCTACTGCTGAAGCTATTATATATGGTTTTAATCACATATTTATGATTCTATCAAGAGTATCTGCAGCAGACTTTGTATGCAAAGTGGATAAAACCAAATGTCCGGTAAGAGAAGCAGAAGTTGCAGTATCAAGTGTAGTTTTATCTCTAATTTCTCACACCATTATCACATCTGGATCTTGTCTTAACAAAGCTTTTAATCAAGTAGAATAAGTAAATCAAGTTTTTTCATTTACTTCTGATTGAATAACTCAAGGAAGTTCATATTCTATTGGATCTTCTAATGTTATTATTTTCTTATCTGGAGTATTTAATTTTGATAAAATAGTATAAAGTGTAGTAGTTTTTCAAGAACCTGTAGGACCTGTAACAAGTATTAATCAATTTTTTTTAGAAATTGATTTTTCTATCATTCTTTTAGTAGTCCAAAAAAATCAAAGGTCCTCAAAAGATAAAATAGCTTTTGAAGCATCAAGTAATCTAGAAACTACATTTTCTCAGTATTTAGTAGGTAAAGTTGATACTCTTACATCAACTTTTTCTCAATTTTTTTCTTTTATTTTTATTTCATATTTTCAATCTTGAGGAATATTTGTAATATTTAATTTTAAATTTGCTGAATATTTAAGTCTTTCTAAGACAACCTTATATTGCTTATAATCTAGTTTAAATACTTCTGTCAAAATACCATCAATTCTAAATCTAACTAAAACATATTTTTCAAAAGTTTCATAATGAATATCTGAAGCTCATAAAGCTAAAGCTCAAACTGTTAAATCATATAAAGCAGTATCTGTTTCCCTATTTTTCAAAGATTTTTTCACTTTATCTTCAATTTTTTTAAAAACATCACTATAAAAAGCCTTTTGCTTTTTTTCTTGCAAAAGTTTTTGTTTTAGTTTTTTAGTTATAAATTCTTGTGTTTTTTCTCAAATAGGCATAAAAATTTGTATTTTTTTATTTATATTTATAATACACTTATTATAGCATAATAATATTTATAATGCAAAAAAGAAGTAAAAAAGCTTCCATTCTATTATGGTCAATTTTTATAAGTATGATTGTTTCACTACTTTTTTTATGAATAAGTTCAAAAGTAAATAAAAACCTAAAAAATAATGAAAAAATTTTTAAACAAGATAATATTAACTATATATTAAGTGAAAAAATAAAAAATAATGATTTTTGAAAAACAGATTTATGAGATAATTACTATCTAATTTTTGAAAAAAAAGATCCTATAATTAGAACTATTAAAAAAAATGAAGAAAAAACATTTTTATTTAACTCTTGAAGTCAAATTAATATAACAATAAAAAAAATTTATTGAAGTCCTGTTTATTACAAAGCTTTCAAGTGAAGTGATAAAAATAATATCAATACTTTAGTTTCTTCTTGAATAATAGATAATGAAACAAACTTTAATTTACTTGATTCTTCTAATAAATGGTGAAAATTATATTTAAAAAATTTATGATGAGAAGCTAGATTAAAAATTAATTCTCAAAATTCTATAATTCCTGATTATTTAGAATATAAAATTGTAAAATTAATTTGAAATACAATAATAACTAAACAAAAAAATAAAATTTTCTTTACAAAATAAATTTTAGTTTTAAACTATTAGTAAATTAATTTGAAAAAAAATTATGAAAAAAATAATATCAATTCTACTAGTAATAATATTTTTATCTACAAATATAAAAGTTTTTGCTGAAAACTCAGATATTTATTCTGAATATATAAATAATGTAAAAACTAATTGTCAAAAATACAAACCAAAAGAGTATATTTATAAATATAGTGATTTTCCTGACTTTATAAATAAATATCCAAAAGTAGAAAATTTAAAAAACAATTGATTTACAGCTTTAAAAAATATAGAAAATTCATATAAACAAATACAAAATAATATTTATAAATGTTGATTAATTGATACTCAAATAAAAAATATAGAATTAAGCCTAAAATATTTAAAAAATTTAGATAAAACTTGACTTTTACAACCAATAAAACAAAAATTATCACAAAAAAAAGAATTATTACAAAGATTTTCTCAAAGAAGTTGTAATATAAAAAAAGAAAATTTAAGCACAAAAAAAATAAAAATATTAAATCAATCAACTTTTGAGTTATGTAAATATAGTTATTATCTTGATTATCTTGAAAAATATTATGAAAATTTTAATAATTTAGTTGATTCAAAATCAAAAAATCAAAATATAGATTTTTCAAATAATGATATTGCTCAAAAACAAATAAACATAAAAAAAGAAATATATAATCAAAAGAAAAAAGCATATAAAATTTTACCAATTGTTTTTAATTCTTTTAGTGAATATAATACTTATTATCCATTGCATCTAAATTTACTTATTTTAAAAGATTTATTAATAATTTACAGAGATTTATTATATCAAACTTTAAGCCCAATAAATCAAGTTGTTTATAAAATTATAAATGCAATGAGTAAATAATTTTATAAATTAATTCTATGAAAAAAGAAACACCAGAATATAAAATAAAACAAATTCTTATAAAAAATTTATGAGAAAATAATTTTAAATTTTTCTTATTTTGAAGCAGAGCAAAATGAACACATAAAACTAAATCAGATTATGACATATGAATTTTATGAAAAAAAAGATTAAGTTTTCAAGAATTGATGAAAATAAAAAGAGAATTAGATGAACTTCCTTACTTAATAGATTTAGTAGATTTTAATGCTGTAGATAAAGATTTTAAAGATTTAGCACTTAAAAAAATAATAAAATGGAATTAAA
>CAZRIS010000033.1:3537-6006 GCA_964600205.1 uncultured Candidatus Peribacteria bacterium
AATTTTAGTAGAAAAATTAAATAATTATAAAAATACACTCTAAATTAAGAATTTAGAGTGTATTTTTTACTCAACATAAATATATCATCTTATAGCTCTATCATGAATAGAAACTTTTCTATAAGTAACTTCTCAAAGCCTTCTATAATTCATATCTGAAACTATAATATAACCATTTTTTATATCTCTAACAATTCAAACATGACCATATCTTGGATTATATCATCTTCCATGAAAAACAACTATTGCTCATAATTTCGGAGTATATCAAGTTTTATGACCTTTTTTTCTAGCATTTTTCAACCAATCTTTTGCATTTCATCCCCAATCAACAGTTTTATATTTAGCTACATACCGAGTACAATTTCACCAGTAAAAAGTATGATATTTAGGTTTTGGAGTTAATTTATATGGGAAATTTTCATATTTTACATATTTACTTCTAGAATAGCTTCTAGTATTATATGTTTTATGATAAGTTTTTCTAACCTTTGTATATGTTTTTTTAGGAAGTTTAGTTTTTGGAAGAATTTTTTTAGCTCAAGGAATTACTATTTCTTGTCAAACTTTTACTTTTCAATCCTTAATTAAATTTTGTTTTTTAATTTTATCTACAGATACTTTATATTTATTTGCAATAGAAAGTAAAGTATCTCATTTTTTTACTTTATAAATAACTCAAGAAACTGGAGGAATTTTTATAACATCTCATGGATGAATTACATGATTTTTTGAAAAATTATTAGCCCAATAAATAGAATCTTTTGAAACTCTAAATTTAGATGCTATTAAAGCAATTGAATCTCAAGGTTGAACTTTATAATTAACTATTTCATTAGTTCAAGATAAATCTCTAGAATCATCCAAAACCGTAGAAACAGATAAAAAAGAATCTTTTGCTTCATATAATTGTTCATCTGAATTCAAAGGAGTCTTTTCTATTGTATAAGATCAAATAATAGAGCTTTCATCAATATCTCATCTATAAAAATCATATTCAGTATTTTTATGAATTTTTGAAGCAAACATTGGATATATAGGCATTAAAAATGCCATAAATAAAACAACAATTTTATATCAAATTTTTTTTCTTTTAAAAATCCTTTTAAATTTATTTGAAAGAGTTAAATTTTCTTTAAAAATTTTTGAATGTCTATTAATACGAGCTTTTATATTTACTTTATGTACCAAAACATTTTTTTAAAAATTAAAGGCAAAAATCATAAAAAAATATGATTTTTACAAAGATTATAAAAACATATAATCTCTAAAAAGTAGAAAAATTATAAAAAAAAAATAGAAATTTTCAAATAAAATTTCTATTTTTTTGATAATAACAAAAAACTAAGCAGCAACTTCAACAACTTCTAATTTTGTTAAATGAGGTCTAAAACCTTTATTTCTCATATATCTTTTTTTAGATTTCATTTTAAAAACTCTTACTTTTTTTCATTTAAATTGTTCTAATACTTTTAATTCTACTTTTGAACCATCTACTAATGGAGCTCAAACTTTTGTATCTTTACCTTCTTCATCTGAAACAAGTAAAGCTTGAACTTCAACTTTATCTCAAACTTCTTTATCTAATTTTTTTACATCAATTATATCTCCTTTTCTAACAATAAATTGATTTCATCCTAATTCTATAACTGCTAACATAAAATTAAACAAATTAAATACTAAAATAATTTTTAAGTTTTTTCATTAAAACTTAAAAAATAAAAGCCCTAATTTCTCTTATTCCTTAAGTTTTAAAAATAATGAACAATAAATAAATAATAACTCTTTATTAACTACTTACTGTTCATTATTTTAAATGGCTGGGGTGGAGGGATTCGAACCCCCGAATGACGGAGTCAAAGTCCGTTGCCTTACCACTTGGCGACACCCCATTAGAACTTCGAAAGCTTAGGTATTATATAAAAATATCTAAAAAGTCAAAATAAATTTTGATTTTTTTTAGTTTTTTTTAAAATATGACTTGTTTTTAGCCTTTAACTATAAAAAATATGCTTTTAAAAATAATAAATTTAATAAAAAAAAGACCAAGTGATACTACTATTAGAATCGGAAGAATTATATTTTGATTATTATTAGCTTGAACTGCTTATTATAATTTAATTTATCAAGGAGATGCTTTAGAAAATAAATTTTTATGATTAACTATTACAGAAAATACAGCTTTAATTTTAAAATATATTTTAATAGCTATGGCTTTTGTTCCTGTTATTGTTTCTATAATTAATCATTGTGTAGCAAAAGCAAAATATATAAGAATAGCTCAAATAATTTTTGCAATAGTATTATTTATTTATGCAGGATTAATAAAAGATACTCCTAATCTTGATTTTGATAGTTTAGTTGTATTACTTGCTTTCTTCCCTCTTTTAGCTTGAATTACTGGAAAATGTATTCCAAAACCTTGTTTAAGATATGGTGAAAAAATTACAAAAATAAGAGTATAAAAAA
>CAZRIS010000034.1:0-1818 GCA_964600205.1 uncultured Candidatus Peribacteria bacterium
ATTTGTTTTGGCTTTTTTAAGTGGAATAGTGCCTTTTTTTAATAAATATTATAAAATATCTTAAATAAGAAAAAATAGAAATAATAAATTTTATTATTTCTATTTTGTTATTTTTTCAATTATTTTTTTATTAGCTTCTTTTCTTTGTTTTAAAATTTCATAAAATTTTTCTTTACTTTCTGATGCTATTCTTTCTAGTTTCATTCATAGACTTTCAACTACAGCTCATCTGGTATGAATTCTAGGTACAATTTTCAATTCTTTTTTTCATTTTTTATTTTGTCTTATTGATACAGTATATCAAAATTTAGGAAAAGGCATAAAAATTCAATTTTTTCTTCTATTATATTTTCATCTTCATTTTTCTATTTCTTTTATTCATGAGATTATTTTTTTAAATAAATTTTCATTATCTTCTAGTACAGATTTATATTTTTTTGATAATTTTATATTATTTAAGGCTTTTATATAATTTTCAAAACTATCATTTTTTAAATTAAATTTTTCTATGAAATCTATAATTTCATTAAATTCTTTCCAAAAAGTTTGAGTTCAAAATTCTTTTATTTCAAAAATTATTCATTGTTCTTGTAATGGAATTTTTTTATTATTTTTTATTTTTAAAGTAGAAAAATTAAATTTACTTGGATTAAATCATTCTTCTAAAAAAGCTTTTGAAATATAATTATCATGAAATGCAGTTTCTTCTTCAATTGTTAATTCTTTTTCTCATGTAGGTTCATCTTGTTCTGAAAAATGAATATGTAAATTTTTTAAACTTTGAGGATGAAAAGCTCAATCTTTTTGTGTTTTTGAACTAGTATAATTAAAACCTATAAAAGTATTTTTTCATTTTGTTTTTTTAAAAAATGACTTTATTAAATTTTGTAATTTCTCTTTTTGTTTATCATTTAAGTCTAACCAAGATACAGGAGCTAGTTCAGATATAGGAGTATTAGGATCTACATATTTTTTTTCTTTATCTTTTTCTATAAATAATTTAATATTTTTAATGTTATATTTTGTTTTTAAGAATTTTATAGCAAGTTCTATATCTTTTTCTAAAACAAAATCATTTTCTATATTTTCTTTATTTAAATCAAGAGTTTTTATAATATCAGAGAATTTATTTTCTAAATTAAAAATATATTCTTTTCATCTAAAATTAATTTCTAAATTAATTCATGGTATGTCCATCAAACTCATAAAATCTATTCAATTACTATAAGGAGCTTCTTTGTTAAGTAACATTATTCATTCTCATAAATTATTTAATTTTTGTTCATGTTTAAATCTTAAAAAGTTAGCTAAAGAATTCCATCACGAATAATCAGGAAAATGTTTAACTATTTTTTCTGTTTTTGTAGCAGTTGGGTGTTCAGGTGAACTAGATACTTTTATTACTGGAATAAGCATAATTTTATATATTTATTGTAATATTGTAATTTTAATTAATTTATATAATTTTACCTAAAAAAGTCAATTTTAATTGTTTTTATTTATTAGTTATAAATTTTTAGGAATTTTTATGGGAATTTTAAAATAAAAAAATTTGAAAAAACTTGAAAATATTTTAAAATATTTTCAAGTTTTTTTGTTTTCTTTCAAAAAAAATAGGATGTTTAGAATTATATTTTCAGTATTTTTATTGATTTTTTTCTTTTCTATTCAGTTTCTTTATGCTACAAATGAAACTAAAGTTATAAAAATACAATCATGATTAGAATTAATAAGTTGAAATACCTATAAATGCAAGAAAAAAGCTTGTAAAATAAATTTAATAGCAAGCTGAATAACAGATAAAAATTATAGTTGTAT
>CAZRIS010000034.1:1918-5998 GCA_964600205.1 uncultured Candidatus Peribacteria bacterium
CAGAAAATGAATTAAGTTGATGAAATAAAAATATTTCTCCTCCAAAAGCTATCATAACTTTACAGTGAAGATTAGCTAAATATAAAAAATTGTATTGAAATAAACTTATTTGTGAAAAAGTTGATAAGTGTAGTGTAAATTTTAGTTGAGAAAATAGTTTGTGAGAAAATAAAAAGGAATTTAAATATTTTTGGTATTTAAATTGAAAAAAATTTTTTGAATGAATAAATCCTAAGACTATTTACTTAAATACTTGAAAATATGATATAAAACTTGAAGTTATTAATAAAAACTGACAAAAACAAGAAGATTATTTTTATGTTTTTGTTACTTGAAAAAATTATATTTGAGATTTTAGAGTTGATAAAAATATATTTTGAAATTTGATAATATCCTGAGTTTTACCAAATAATTCTTGAAAAGATGATAGAGAATTTATAGAAATAGAAAATATTTGAAATAAAACTCTTAATTTACGATGATTAATAATAAAAGATAACTCAAAAAAATTTGAGATAAAAAATGATTATTTTTTGTATCCATATTCCAAAAAAAGGTTTTATAAAAGGATAACAAAACTAAGTCTTTGAAATAAAAAAGATTCAGTTTCTTTGTATTATAACAATAAATTATTAGATAAAATTGAATGGAATTTTTTAGTTCCAGATGATTTTTTACTTACTCATTCTAATATTTGATTATCTCTTGAAAAAGTTTTTGTTGAGAGAGTTATAGATTGAGATACTATAAAAGTAAGATTTAAAAATAATAGATTTTGAATTGTTAGATTATTATGAGTTGATACTCCAGAAACTAAAGATCCAAGAAAAAAAGTAGAATTTTTCTGAAAACAAGCTTCTTTATTTACTAAAAATAAATTAGAAAAAAGATTTGTTTATTTAGAATATGATAAGACTAACTTAACTTGAAAATATTGAAGAATTTTAGCTTATGTATTTCTAGATAATAACAAAAAAATAAATTTTAATAAAATTTTGGTAGAAAAATGATATGCTAGAGTATTTTTGAAATATCCTTTTAAATATGAAAAAGAATTTTTAATAGCAGAAAAAAATGCAAGAAAAAAGAAACTTTGAATTTGGAGTAATAAAGAATTAAAAAAAGAATTATTAAAACAAATAAAAGAAGAAAAAGAAATTTTAAAGAAAATAAAAAATAATAAAATTTTTTGAAAAAATCTATTTTTATTAAATTATATAAATACAAAAAATAATTTTTTTGATATTTGAGATAAAATTTTCTTTATAGATAAAAAAATAAAAGATAGAATAATTTATTGGTTTGATTTTGAAAAACATTGAAAAAGAAAATCTAAAAAAAATTTATATAAAACTAAAAAATACAATAAAAATTATTTTTTGAATAAAAAAACTAAAAAATTATCAAAATCGATTAAATATAGAGTTTATAAAAATAAAAAATTTTTTAAAATTTCTTGATATTCTAGTATTTATAGAAAATTAATCATAGATTTTGAAGGGAAGAAATATAAGGTTTTTGTAAATAAAAATAAAAAATTTACTTTAAAATTAAGAAAAGTTAATCCTTGAAAGGTTTATATAAATTTTTATTGAATTTGAGAAAAAAATGATTTAGTTTTTTTAAGAAAATCAAGAGTTATAAATATATCAAAAAAATATGCTAAAAATATTTGAAAAATAAAAAAATATTGAAGAAAAAAGAAAATAGAAAAAAAATTTAATAAAAACAATAAAAATATAAAAAATAAAATTTTTGATACTGTAAAAAATATCAATAATTATAAAAAATATTATTTTAATAAAAATTGATTTATATTGTTTTTTTTAATTTCATTATTATCTGTTTTATTTTGATATTTAATTTTAGAAAAAAAATGATTATTATTAGAAAAAGAATAAAAATATTTTTATTCTTTTTTGTTTGCTAAAAATAGCTTTTTTTATAAAATATAGTTTATATTTATAAGTTAAGTTTAAAAAATGACAAATTTACTTGAAAAAATAAATAAAAATTTAGATAAAGAAACTACAAAAAAAGTCAAAGAATTAAGAATACAAAGACAAGAAAAATGATATATAAATTTTGATTCTTATAAAATAGTAGATTTTAAGAAAAAAATTTTTGAAGAATTAAAAAGCTTTGATGATGTTATAAAAAATGTTGATGATATAGAATTAACTTATGTTGATAGAAATAAATTTGATGCAGATTTAAGTATAAAAGTACCTGCTCTTCTTCAGAAATATAAAAAATCTTATATAAAAGAAATTGTTCCTAAATTATTAGATTTTTTACAAAATTCTAGTTTAGTAAAAAATAATATTATAAAAAAATTAGATTCTATTTGAATTTATTTAAATATTACTTTAAATGATTGATTTTTATTTTCTTGTATAAGTGAAATTTTACAAAAACAAGAAAAATATTGAGAAAATGATTTAAAAAAATGAAAAGATATAGTTGTTGATTATTCTTCTCCAAATGTAGCAAAACATCTTCATGCAGGGCATATTAGATCAACTATAATAGGTCATGTTTTATCTAATATTTATGAAAAAAATGGTTATACAGTTCATAGAGTTAATCATATAAATGATTGGGGAGGTTTTTGATATTTAATTGAATGATATAATAGATGGAAAGATAGTTTACCTGATTTTGAAAATAAAAATGATTTACTTTTCTTTATTTATACTATTTATAGAACTTGAGAAAAAGCTTCAAAAAGCTTAGAAGAGTTTGAAAAAAAAGATGAAAAATTGTCTTATTTTTGAGAATTTAATTCTTGGGATGATTTTAAAAAGTTATTTAAAGACTTTGTTTTGGCTTGACAAGCTAGATTTAAGGAACTTGAAAAATGAGAAAAAGAGATTGTAGAATTGTGGCAAGAGATGGTTTCTTGGAGCTTAGAAGATTTTTCTAGATTTTATAATTTACTTTGAATTCATCATGATTATGTGATTTGAGAAAGTTTTTATGCTAAAATGTGAGTTGATTTAGTTTTTGATTTAGAAAAAAAGTGATTAGTAGTCAAATATGATGAAAATTTAGCTAAAAAAGATTTAGAAAAATTAGAAAAAAAATTAAAAAATGAAGAAATAGATGAAAAATATTTTGAAAATTTAAAAAAAGAAATAGAAAATGATATTTGAGCTTATATTATAGATTTGTGAAATTTTGAAAGGTTTGTAGTTCTGAAAAAAGATAAAAGTTCAATTTATGCAACAAGAGATTTAGCTGCTATTTTATATAGAGCAAAAACTTTTTCTCCAGAAAAAATAATTTATGAAGTAGGACAAGAACAGGCAGAACATTTTGATAAATTATTTAAATCAGCTAAAAAATTAGGCTTAAAAGATATAGATTTCAAGCATATTTATCATTGATTTTATGTAGATGCAATTACGAAAAAGAAGTTATCAAGTAGAGATTGAGCTTCAAATGTAATTAAATTAATAGAAGAATCTATCAAATATTTTGAAAAAAAATATGAAAATAATGATAGTTTTACTGAACAAGAAAAAAAAGAGATTGCTTATAAATTAGCTATTTGATCAATTATTTTTAATGATATAAAACAAGATAAAAAAAATCCAGTTTCAATTTATTGAGATTTGCAAAAAACTTTTGAAATTTTTGAAGAATCTTGAGGGGCTTATGTTTTATATTCTATTGCAAGAGCTAATTCTATTTTGGATAAAATTAAAATAGATTTAAATCCAGAAAATATTAATTTTGATAAACTAGAGAATATCGAAAAAATAATTTTATTGGAATTAACTAGATTTCCATTAGTTGTTAAACAAGCTTTTGAAAATCATAATCCTGCTATTATTATTGATTTTGTTTTGAATCTTTCTAGAGCTTATAATAGTTATTATAATTCTTTTAGAGTAATAGAAAAAGATGAAGTTATAATTTATAGAGCTTTTATAACTAAATGAGTTTCTATTGTTTTGAAAAATGCTTTAAAAATTTGTAATATTGAATCTATTAATAGAATTTAAACAAACTTTTTGTAGTGTAAAAGAATTTGAAGATTTAAAAAATAGTGAAAATTAATTTTCACTATTTTTT
>CAZRIS010000035.1:0-5982 GCA_964600205.1 uncultured Candidatus Peribacteria bacterium
TGTTCCATTATCAGAAATGTTTGGTTACATGACTGAATTAAGATCTGCTTCTCAAGGTAGAGCTACTTATGCTATGGAATTTGATCATTATGAAGAAGTTCCTGCTAATATAGCTGCTAAAATTAGAGAAGAAAGAGGATTTAAATTACCAGATGATGAATAAAATTACTTTTAAATAAAAAAAAACTGAAAATATGAAAATATTTTCAGTTTTTTTATTTTGATTTTTTATTAAAAATTAATATTATATACTAAGTTTATAAGAAAAACTTATAAACAATAAATAAAAATAAATAAACTTGAAAAAATAAAATTAGCTAGTAAAAGACGAAAAAGGTCTATAAACATAAAAAATTTTTTAGCTAATTTTTTCAAAAAATATTCAAAAAATTATTTTTATGGTATTTTTTTCATACTTTTAAAAGTATGGTTATTTTTCAGGTGTTTTGTTCTCTAATGTAAAAATAAAAATGCAAAATTTGTTATTATTTATTGCAGCAATTTTTTGAGCTGCAATTGCTTCTGTGTTCTTTTTTATTTGGGAAAATAGAAAATTAGAAGCAAGAAAACAAAAATGAGATTTACTTATAGAAGAGGCTAAAAAAGAGTCTCAAAATATTTTAAAAGAAGCAAGAGAAGAAGCAGATAATATAATAAAAAAAGCAGAAAAAGTAGAAGAAAAAATTTTGGAAAGAGAAGAAAAAATAGAAGAAAAACTAGATTTATTAGATCAAAAAAGAGAAGATTTAATACAAAAAGAAGAGGATTTAAGAAATAAATTAGAAGATGTAAGACAAAAAGAACAAGAACTTGATAATAAACTTTCAGAATTATCTAAATTATCTGAAGAAGAAGCAAAAGAATTATTTTTAGATCAAATTAAAGAAAAATATGAAAAAGATGGAATAGAGCTTATAAAAAAATATAAAAAGAAAATTGAAGATAGAAAAAAAGAGGAAGCAAGAGAAATTATTTTAAAATCAATTCAACAATATGCTTGAGATGTAACAAATGAAGTTACTACAACATTAATAGAGATTCCAAGTGATGATATAAAATGAAAACTTATTTGAAAAGAATGAAGAAATATTACTACTTTTGAGAAAGAAACTTGAGTAGCTTTGATTATAGATGATACTCCAGATACAGTTTTTATTTCAGCTTTTGATTTATATAAAAGATATATTGCTAAAAAATCTCTTGAAAAATTGATAGAAGATGGTAGAATACAGCCAGCTAGAATTGAAGAAGTAGTTGCTAGAGTTAATGAAGAAGCAGAAATTTTACTTAAAGAACTTTGAAATAAAATAGTTGAGGAATTATGAGTTGAAAGCTATATTCCAGATGAATTAATACCTATAATTTGAAAACTTAGATTTAGAACTAGTTATTGACAAAATATTTTAAAGCATTCTAAAGAAGTTGCTTTAATTGCTGAGAGTATAGCTAAAGATTTATGAGTTGATTCTAATTTGGTAAAAGTTTGATGATTACTTCATGATATATGAAAAGCTTTGGACCAAGAAATAGAATGAACTCACCCAGAAATTTGAGCTACTTTAGCTAGAAAATATAATTTGAGGGAAGAAATTGTTGATATGATAGAAAATCATCATTGAGAGCAATTTTCTATATCTATAGAAGCTGCTATTGTCCAAGTAGCTGATGCTATAAGTTCTATTAGGCCTTGAGCTAGAAGAGAAGCAATAGAGCAATATATAAAAAGAGTGCAAGAAATGGAAGCTTTAGTTTGATCTTTTCCAGGAGTAAATAAGGCTTATGCAATTTCTGCCTGAAGAGAAGTAAGAGTATTTGTTGATGCTGAAACTATTTCTGATTTACAAGCTCAAGAAATGGCTAAGCAAATAGCAGATGAAATACAATCTAAATTAAGTTATCCTTGAGAAGTTAAGGTGAATTTAATAAGAGAATTAAGAGTTATAGAATATGCTAAATAATTATTTTAATTTTTTAATAAAATTTTATGTATAGTGCAAGTGATTTAAGACCTTGAAAAAAATTTATAATGGATTGAGATCCTTATGAATGTATTAGTTATTCTCAAAAAGTAATGGGAAGATGAGGTAGTATTATAAATATAAAAGCAAAAAACCTTTTAACTTGAGCTACTATTCCAAAAACTTTTTCTGATCATGATAAATTTGAACCAGCAGATATAACTACAAATAGTTATGATTATTTGTATAATGATGGAGAAAATTATTATTTTATGAATCAAAATACTTTTGAACAAGTTGAACTTAGTAAAGAAGTTTTATGATGAGCTGAAAAATATTTACAAGATTGAGATAAAGTTTTATTACAAGAATTTAATTGAACTCCTATAAATGTGCAATTAGAACCAGTTGCTGTTTTGGAAGTATTAGATACTCCACCATGAGAAAAAGGAGATACTGCTACTTGATGAAAAAAACCTGCTACTTTATCTACTTGATTAGTTGTTCAAGTTCCTTTATTTATCAATATTTGAGATAAAATAAAAGTTGATACAAGAACTTGAGAATATGTATCTAGAGCTTAAAAGAGGTATTTTGTACCTCTTTTTAATTTATTTTTATTTGAAAAAAAATAAAAAATAGTTATATTTTTATTTGAGAAGATATTTTATTTTTTTAATAAAAATTATTTTGTATCCATTTTTTGAAATTTCTTGAATTTTTATTTATACTTTTTGATTATGATTATTAGTAAGTTTTTTTGCTTTTTTTGCTATGCTTAAGAAGCTTTCTATAAAATATGGTTACAAAATAGATATTTTTGTTAATAATATTTTGTGGTATTTTTTTAGTATTTTTATTTTTTCTAGATTATTTTATGTTATTTCAAGATGGAAAGATTTGAGGTATATAGATAATCCTATGCAATTTTTTATAATGAATGATTATAATTTTAATTTATTTTGAGCTATTTTTGGTTTTTTTATAGTTTTTTTGATTAATTTAAAACTTAGAAAAGAAAAAATAGAAAAATATATAGATTGACTTGTTTTATCATTTTTATTTATTTTAATTATAGGTTTTATTTGAGCTTTTTTAGGATGACAAGTATACTGAAAACAAACACATTTTTGAATAGAAGTTATGTATACTAATCCTTTTTCTCCTGTTCCTTATCAATCACCTATTTTTCCTCTTGCAATTATTTATTCTATATTATTTTTTGTAGAATTTTCTGTTTTATATATTTTATCAATGACTATAAAAGTTAGAGGTTTTATATGATATATATGACTTTTAGTTTTTTCTATTTTAATATTTTTTGTTGATTTTTTATCTGGAAAATATGATTTTTTTACAGAACTTATATGATTAAATTTGAATCAAATTTTAGCTATTTTTTTAGCTATTTATTCTTTTTATAAATTATATATAATCACAAAAATAGCTTCAAAAGATACTACTATATTAACTCCTAAACATTAAAAATTGAATATAATTTTTAATTTTTTCTTGGTTTGACTACTTTTTTGAATTTATGTAAATAATTTTTTTGGGAATTATAAATTATCTATTTTTATATTACTTTTTTTAGTAATATTTTTTTTAAATTTTTTTATTTATATAAGAAAATATTTACTTATTTTAGTTTTTATAATTTTAGGTTTTTGAATTTGAATTTTTATTTCTTTTTTATCTTTAAAAGAAGTTTTTTATAAAGAAAAAATTTTATCTAATTTTTTGGATAATAAAAAATATAATGTAGAATTTACTATAAAAGATATAAATAAAGTAGACAATAAAAATATTGAATATATAGCTAAAATTAATAGAATTATAGACAAGAAAGTAGACAAAAAAATATTGTCTATAATAGTTATTCCTAATAATTTTAAATTAAATATTTGAGATATAATTGAATCAAAAGTAAAATTATATAATTTTAAAAATACAAAAAAATTTTATTATAAAAATTATATGCTTTCAAAAAATATTTTTTGTAAAGCTTATATAAATGATTTTTCTTATATATGAAAGGAAAAGCAATATATTTTTTTAGAAAAAATAAGAGATATAAGGCAAAAATTAATAAAAACAATACATTATTTATATCCTGAAAAGGAAGCTATATTTTTAGCTTGAATTTTACTTTGAGCTAGAGAAAATTTACCAGATAAATTAAAAAAAGAATTTAATAATTCTTGACTTACTCATTTTATAGCTGTTTCAGGATTTAATATAACTATTTTGATAGCATTTTTTTCTATATTTTTAAAATATTTTCCAGCTTTTATTAGATTTATTTTGATGAGTTTATTTATAATTATTTTTGTATTTTTAGTTTGATTTTCTATTCCAGTTATTAGAGCTGCTATAATGTGAATTTTAGCTTATTTTGTTTTTGTTTCTTGAAGAAAAGCAAGTCTTTTTACTCTTATTTTACTTACAGCTTTTTTTATAGTCATAAATTCACCTTTATCTTTAAATTATGATGTGAGTCTTCATTTAAGTTTTTTGGCTGTTTTATGAATAGTTTATACTCAGAAATTTTTTGAAAAAGTATTTGATTTTTTACCAGAATTTTTAGCTATAAAAGAAGCTTTTGTTTTGACCTTATCAGCTTTGAGTTTTACTTTACCAGTTATGATTTTTGATTTTTGACAGGTGTCTATAATGGCTCCTTTGGCTAATATTTCAGTAACTTGGACTATTCCTATAGCAATGCTTTTATGATTTGTGTCTATAATTGTCTACTTTGTCTATAATCCATTGTCTTGGGTAATAGCTTATTTTACTTGGATTTTATTAAAATGGGATATTATGTCAGTTGAGTTTTTTGGGAATTTAAAATGGGCTTTATTAAAAACAGATTTTTGAGAATATTCTAATTATTTAAAATTAATTTATTTTTTGGCTTTAATTTTTATTGTAATTTATTTTTGAAATGAAAAAAAAGAAGCAAAAATTGAAATTTAATTTGCTTCTTTTTTTTCAGATGATTTTTTATTTTTATCAATTTTTGAGGCTTTTTGAAAAATTTCTCAAGAAGTTATTTCTTCTTTTTCTTTTTTTAAATTATTTAGTTTTTCTTGTAATTCTTTATTATTTTTTTCTTTGTTATTTTTTAATTTTTCTTCTATTTGTTTTATTTGATTATTTATTTCTTTTAATCTTTCTTTATATTGTTCTTCTAATTTTGGTTTTAGTAAAGCTTTTTTTTGTTTATCCATTCAAGCATAAGAAATTGTTGAAGCTATTAAGAGTATATTTTTTAATCATTCTACTTGTTTTTTTATATTTCAAGATTTTATATCTTTAAAAGCATTTTTATACATTTGGGTATCTGACATTTTTTTTACAGATGGATATTTTTCTAGAATTGTATTTCAAGTTGCTTCGATTGCTGTTTTTATATTTATTTCTGGATTTTGTTTAGATTGGTCAATATCTATATAGTTTGCTCAAATCATATTTCATAATTCTAGGTATATAGAATCTTTTTTTTGTTCTTTAAAAGCTTCTTTTATGTTTTCTAGTCATTCTATATTATCAAAATTATTAATAGTTTCCTTAAATTTGTTAATATTTTTTTCTTTACTTTTTTCATTATTTATACTTTTTAGATTTTTTAGTTTTTCTTTTATCTCAGGATTTTCTAATTGATTTATAATATCATCTAATTTTTTTTCTTGTTTTAGTCATTCTAATATTTTATTATAAGTATCATTGGGTATTTCTTCTTGATTATGAAGTTCTTTTATATATGGAAAATATTTATTTTCTTGTACTTTTTGATTTTCTTCTAAAGGTTTTTCTTGAGAATTTTCTTGAGATTTTTCTTTTGTATTTTCTTTTTTTGAGAAGTTATCTTGATTTTTTTTTGTATTTTTTTCTTTGAAATACTTTTTTAATTGTTCTATTAATTTTTGTCTTATTTCTTGATTTTTTTGTAAATATTCTTTATTATTAGTTTTTCAAGCAGCTTCAAAGCTCATTGACTTTATAGTATTTATTAACTCTTTAT
>CAZRIS010000036.1:0-5966 GCA_964600205.1 uncultured Candidatus Peribacteria bacterium
TAACTTGACAATCTTTTTCTATTTTATCTCAATCTTTTAAAATTAATCAAACAATTTTAAATTTCTTATCTGTATAAAATATTCATCCAACTTTTGGTGTTCAAAAACTAACTTCTACTTCTTTTGGATCAAGCATTCAAGTTATTATTTTTTCTATTCTTTCAGTTATATGATAAATAACTTTTGAATTAATATATTCTACTCAAGAATCTTCTAAGATTTTTTTAGCACTAGCTATTATATCAACATTAAATCAAACTAATATAGCTTGAGAAGATTTTACCATCAATACATCTCCTTCAGTAATATTTCAAACTCAAGAATGAATTATAACTATATCTGTTTCTTTTGTAGATAATTTTTGAATAGAAGTTTTTATTGCTTCCAAACTTCAATTTGTATCTGCTTTTACCAAAACTTTTAATTGTTTAAGATTTCAAGCTTTTATTCTAGACATTAATATATCAAGCCCTGAAACTTCATTTTTCTTTCTATTTGCTATAATTTCTGAATATTCTGCAGCTTTTGTCCTTGCAATATGTGGATTTGCAACAACTTGCATTATATCTCAACCATTTACTACTTTATCAAGTCAAATAATCAAAACAGGATCTCATGGAATAGCTTTTACTACTCAAATATTTTCAAAATTCTTCATTGTTCTAATTTTCCCAAAAGAATCATTACAAACAATATTATCTCATTTATTTATAGTTCAAGTATTAACTAATACTGTAGCAACTGGTCATAATTTTGTATCAAGATGTGATTCTATAACTGTAGCTACTCAAGCTCTATCAGGATTAGCTTTTAATTCTTTCATTTCTGCAACCAAAAGCAAAATTTCAAGTAATTCATCTATTCAAAAACCTGTTTTTGCTGAAACTGGAATCATAGGAGTATCTCATCCCCAATCTTCTGGAGTAAGACCATTTTCTGCTAATTGTCATTTTACATGATCTGGATTAGCTCACTCTTTATCCATTTTATTAATAGCTACAATTACAGGAATTCCAGCTTCTTTTGCATGAGAAATAGATTCTAAAGTTTGAGGCTTAACTCATTCATCAGCAGCAACCACTAATATTGCAATATCTGTAGCTTTTGCTCATCTTGATCTCATAACAGTAAAAGCTTCATGTCAAGGAGTATCAAGAAAAGTAATTTTTTTTCAATTTTGTTCTACTTGATAAGCTCAAATACTTTGAGTTATACCTCAAGCTTCTCAATCTGCTATTTTTGATTGTCTTATTTTATCTAAAAGTGAAGTTTTACCATGATCAACATGTCCCATTATTGAAACAACAGGAGGTCTTTCTTTAAGTTTTGAAGGATCATCTTCTTTTAATAAATCAGCAATATTTCAAGTCATCAAATCTTTTACAGAAACTCACTGGCTATTATCTTTTTCTAATTTTACATCAAAAGATTCAGCAATAATACTAGCAGAATCAAAATCAATTTTTGAATTTATATTAACCATCATACCATTTTTCATAAACTCTGCTATAAGTTTTACAAGTGGTACTCAGATTTTTTCTGAAAATTCTTTTAAAGAAAAAACATCTCAAATAACTACAGTTTCTCAAGCTTTTGATATAAGATTTTGTTTTATATCCTCTACTTTTTTTTCTTCTTTTTTCTTTTTTCCAATTTTATTTGATCTAGTAAAACTTGTATCTATTTCTTCTTTTTCAAAAAATTTAAATTTTCATCTTGTTTTATTTTTTGTAAATTTTTTACTTTTTGTTTTTTCTTCTGAATAATCTTTTTTCTTGTTTTTATTTTTAAATCATCATTTTTTCTTATCTTCTCAATAATTTTTTTCTTTATTTATTTTTTGTGGATTATTTTTTTGTTTAAAATTATCTTGATTTTTATCTTTTTTTTCTTCAAAATTAGATTTTTCACTTTTCTTTACTACTTTGATTTTTTGAACTACTTTTTTCTTTTTTTCTGTAGAAGAGTTTATTTTTTCTGTTTTTTTATTTTCTTTATCAGAAATAGAAGAAGTTTTCTCTTCTTCTTGTTTCTTTTTTACTACAATCTTCTTTTTTACTACTTTTTTTGCTTTTATTTTAGGCTTAGAATCCTTATTATCATCTTTTTTATCACTAGAATTTGATTGTAAATTTTGATAATAATCATCTACTATTTTTTTTTCTGCCATTAATTTTTTTAAATTATTTATAAAATATTTGCTTAAATATAAGATTTTTTACTAAAAAGTCAAAAAATAATACTAAAAAAAGACTTATCTTAAGTCCTTTTTAAATAAAAACCACATCCATTTTTGATAAATTGTCATATTATAAGTATTTGAATTTATTTCTTGTTTTTTTAAATCTTCAATTGTATTTATTTTTACTTGTTTTTTTACAAATTTATTATATTTATCTTCTTTTACTAAATATACAACTATTTCTCCTTTATTTTTAAGACCTGAGTCTTGTTTTAAAATTTTATTCCTATATGCTCTTGATTTTTTATATTCTATTATTTCTGAAGCTTTTTTTATATTATCTTCTATTTGTTTATTAAGATTAGAAATAATTTTTATATGCTCTGAAATTTTATATTCTTTATATTTATGTAAAATGATATTATATAAAAGAAAAATTAATATAAAAATCAGAAATAAAAATGTATAATATTTTTTATTCATTTATTTGTTTTTTTAATATTTTTATAGTAAAATATATTTATATTATTTTATTTAAAAAAAATTATAAATCAAAAAATTATGAAAAAATTAAAAAATAAATTTATATTAATAGTTATTAGCATTATTATTTTTATTATATGAATAGAAATTTATAAAATTTTTTTAGTTGAAAATATAGATAGAAATTCATATATAACTTTAATTGAGTGAAAATGATTATTAAATAACAAAGATTTAATTTTAGAAAAAAAAGAAAAATTAAAAGCTCTTGATAAAATAAAAACCATTTGAGAAAACTCTCTAGCAATTATAAAATGGTGAGATTGAAGTATTACAAGAGTTTGATGAAATTCTTCATTAGTAATAAAAAAAGCTCAAATAGATAAAAATTTATTAAATATAAAAATTAGCTTTAAATTAAATTCTTGAAAAACTTGGTCTGATGTAATTAGTTTTATTTGAGAAGATTCTTATTTTCATCAAAGTTTTGCTGATACTACTGCTGCTGTTAGATGAACAATTTTTGAAGTAAATCTAAAAAAAGATTATATTTATGTAGAATCTCATGAAGTAGAACTTACAAAAAAAACTTGAGAGAAAAAAATTATTCCAGAAAAAAAACCTTTTATAATTTCAAAATTTTCTTTTGAAGAAATACTTAAATTCTTAAAAAAATATAAAGATAAAACTTGGCAAGAATTAAATAAAAATTTAGATAAAAAATTTTATTTAGAATTAAAACAAAAATTTGATAAAATTTCTAGCCAAATTCTAAAACAAAATAAGAAATTACAAGAAAAAATTAATAATATTTGAAATTTAACAGAAAAACAAAAACAAGATTTACAAAAACAATTACTCAAAAATTATCAAAAATTAAATTTTATCTCAGTAAATGATATAGAAAATTATAAAAATAAATTAAATTTAAAACAAGATTTAATAAAAATTTCAGATTGAAAAACAAAAGAAAATTTAGTTATTACAAGTCTTTATGATATAAAAAATTTAGAAGAAAATAAACAATTTACACTTTTAGCTAAAAATATAGAAATAATTTGAAAAAATATTTCTACACTAAAAAATTCTAATATAGACTTAAATAATTATTTAGATATTAATATTTTAAAAAATATAGAAATTCCAGAATGACTAAAAGATTCTTTTTATAAAAATTTTGAAAATATAAAAAATAATCTAAATTTAAAAAATTTAAACATGGATAATAATTTAATAAATTCTTTAAAAAATTCTACTAATCAATCAATTAATTGAGTAAAAGAAAATTTAGAAAATATTAAAAATTTAATTAAATAATGAATAAATTTAAAAACATTTTAAAAAACAAAATTTTTCTGACAATATTTTTGTCAGGTTTTGTTTTTTTGATTGTTTTATTATTTTCAAATAGTTTAATCTATATTGATAAAAAAATAACATATTCTATGTTATCTTTTAAAAATCATTTTACTTGATTTTCTGCATCAAAAGATATTGTTATTATAGAAATAGATAATAAAACTTTAAATAAATTTGGTTATCCATATTCAAGAAATATTTATACTAAAGTTATAAAAAATTTAAATAATGCTTGAGCTAGTGTTATTTGAATTGATGTTATTTTTTGAGAACAATCTAATGATGACAAAGCTGATAATAATTTAGCTTTAGCTTTTAAAAATGCAAAAAATATAATAATTGGTAATTGAATATTAAAATGAAATTTTAATTTACCATATTCAAAATTTATAGATAAAGTTGCTTGATATTGATTTTTTAATCCTAAAATTTATAAAAAAACAAATTCTGTATATTCTGTTTATCCATCATTAAAGCTAAAAATTAATAATACTAAAAAGAAAAAATTAATTAATTATTTTCCAATTGAAATACTTAAATACTATTTTAAATCAAAAAATATTATAAAATCCAAAACTTGATTAACTATAAATGATTATATTAAAATACCTTTTTCACAAATATGAAATAATGAAGTTTTAATAAATTATTTACCTAGGAAAAAATTTTATAAATATTCTTTATTAAATATATATAAAAATGATATTCCAAAAGAAAAATTAAAAGGAAAAATAATTTTAATTTGAGCAACAGCTGAATGATTAAAAGATACTTTTAATACTCCAAATTGAATTGATTACTGAGTATATATTCATGCAAACTTTATTAATACAGTTTTATCTTGAAAATATTTAACTTATTTTAATCCAATTCTAGAATGGTTTCTAATATTTTTATTAATTATAACTGCATTATATTTAAATTTTTCACAAAATAGTAAAATTATTTTATTTTCAAATTTCTCTATATTAATAATATTTATATTTTTACCCTTATTTTTAATATTAAGTTCAAATATTTTATTAAATCATCCTGCTTCAATTGTTCTTGCTTTTATTCTTTCATTAACTTTTTCAAATATTACTAAATATTTAATAGAAAATAAAGATAAGAAAAAAGTATTAAAAGCTCTTTGAGAATATATTTCAAAAGATATTGCAAAAGAAATTTTGTCAGGTTCAGGAGAAGTTAATTTAAAATGAGAAAGAAAAAAAATCACTACTTTTTTTTCTGATATAGAAGGTTTTACTACAATTTCTGAAAAATTAAATCCTGAAGAATTAGTTAAATTTTTACAAGAATATTTATGAGCTATGACAAATATTATTCTTGATGAGCAATGAATGATAGATAAATATGAATGAGATGCAATTATGGCTTTATGGTGAGTTTTTTGAAAAGAAGAAAATTCTAGTTTTAAAGCTTGTAATGCCTCACTTAAACAACAAAAATTATTAAAAATTTTAAATAAAGACTGGAAAAAAAGATTCTGAGAAGAATTAAGAATTAGAATGTGATTAAATACTTGAGAAGCAATTGTTTGAAATATTTGAGCAATTGGTAGAAAAATAGAATTTACTGCTCTTTGAGATTCTGTAAATTTAGCTTCTAGACTTGAAGAGATAAATAAAAAATATTGAACATATATATGTGTTTCTGAAAATATTTATAAAGAACAAAAAAATAATTTTGAATTTAGATTTTTAGATAGAATTAGAGTAAAATGAAAAGAAATTCCTGTTAGTATTTATGAATTATTATCTGAAAAATGAAAATTAAGTGATTTTAAAAAAGATATAATAAAATCATTTACTATTTGAATAAAATTTTATTTAAATAAAGAATTCAAAAAAGCATATACAATTTTTGAAAAATTATCAAAACTTTGAGATAAACCAAGTATTACCTATGCTAAAAGATGTTTACAATTTGAAATAAATCC
>CAZRIS010000037.1:0-3403 GCA_964600205.1 uncultured Candidatus Peribacteria bacterium
TTAAAATTTCTTTAGAGCATTTAATACATTTATGCTTTATCATATATCATTTATTCTTTTTATAATCAATTCAAATTGGTTTCATAAGTCAAAAACATTCTGAAGCTCTATCTCAAGGAAAATCCTTATCTAAATGTTTAGAATAAAGACAATAAGGACAATGATTTCTTGCTGATCAACTTGGGTGTTTTTCTACTTTTTTATGACAATTTTCACAAACAAAACTTTCATTTATCATTTTAAATCACATTTTTATTTTTTTATATTTTAATTTTTATTTTTTTCTTTAAAATCCTTTTCACTAATCATTAATTCATATTTTTTTAATAATTCTTTTCACTTTTCAGGAATAACAAGGTAAGAATTTTTTGTAATTATATCTTTATTTAATTGTAATACATTTATGATAATTTTATTATATTCGTTGATTATATAATATTTTTTTAGTAAATCATTTATAAATAAAATATAACTTTTATAAACAGTTTCCTTATTTTTTAGTTCATAATAATCTTGTAAATTATAATATAAATTATTAATCTTTGATTTTGAATAATTATATCTAATTTTATCTTTTATTGTATTTATATTTGTAACTACTTTATTATATTCTTTTTCTAAAATCCTTTTTTGAGCCAATAAATTTTTTGCATTAGAGTTTGCTTTTATAAGTCTTAGTTTCAATTGATTTAAAATTATTTCTAGAGTATCTTTTTTATTATTTGAGTTTTTTAAATTTTTGTTAAAGTCTATTTTAACAAAATTTAAATATTCTTTCAAAAATAGTAAATTTTTTCATAAAATATTTTCTTCGACTAATTTTTGTTTAACTAAAAAATCTTTTGGAGAAAAAATATTATTATAAATAGTATCATTTAAAGAATTTTTTTCATTATATTTTATTCATAAATTAACACTTATAGCTACTGCTATTCAAGATAAAGGCTTAATTTTTATATTTTTATAATTATAATTATTATAATCAAAATTTTGAGCAGAATAAAAAACATTATTTTCAAGTTTTTTTTCTTGAAAAGAAAAAATCAAATTTACTCAAATCAATATAAGTAAACTTAAAGTTGATATTTTTATAATTTTTTCTATAATTTTACTATTTTTAAGAGACATAAATCTTATTTAAATTTAATATTTTTTATATTTTAACATATTTATTTTGATTAGTAAAATATTAAAGACATTTTTTGTGATTTTTTTTATATTTTTTTCTTTAAAAACTGTTTTAGCAAATTGAGAATCTATAAAAATTATCTCAAGATCTGAGTGGTGAGCAAATGAAAATTTCAGATATTTAGATTCAAAAATTTGGCAAGAAAAAATACAAAAATGGAAAAACTCACCTAAAAAAAAGTTAACAGAAAAACAAAAAGAAATAGCAAAAATACAAGCAGAAAAAATAAAAAAAGCAAACATTTTTTTAAGAAAAAATTTTTGAGATTTAATAAAAGTCACAAAAATAATAAAAGAACAAAACTGACACAAACTTGTTTGGCCAATAGCAAAAGTAAAAAAAAGATACTGAATAGTTATACATCATACAGATTCAGATTATTGAACTTGAACAAGTTCTTTTGAAGCTATTAGAAAAATTTATAAATATCATGCAATAACAAGGTGATGGTGAGATATTTGATACAATTATTTAATATGATATAATTGAGAAATTTTTGAATGAAGAGCTTCTTGAGATGATACTGTTTGAGCCCATGATAAATGGAACAATCAATGAAATATTTGAATTTCTATAATTTGAAATTATGACAAAAAATGAATAAATAAAGCTCAATATGAAAGTTTAAAAAAACTAATAAAATATTTAGTAAAAAAATATAATATTGATTTAAATACAAAAGTTCCCTATTTTAAATGGTGTGTTTGAGTATCAAAAAAATGTATTAATCATCCATTAATTGTTAGTTATCATTATCCTATTGTTTGACATAGAGATGCTGGTCATACAGCTTGTCCTTGAGAAAAATTATATGCTCAACTTCAACAATTAAAAAAAGAATTATGAGTATGAAAAAATGATAAAAATAAAGTTTTACTAGAAAAATTAAGAAAATATTTTAACAGTTTAAAAGAAGATAAATTATTAAATATACTAGCAAAAGTAGAAATAGCATTAGATAAAAATAATATTGATTTCAAAAAGAAAGCAATTTTATTTGAAATAAAAAATATCATACTAAATATAGAAAATAAAAAAAATGATATTTTACACAATAACAAAAATATAAAAAATAATAGTTTTGATGATAACAATAAAATAAAAGTAAAACTTAGTTACCCAGATAATTTAGATTATATTAATTTTAAAATATCCTGAAGATATTGATTAAAATTAAGAAAAAAATTAAATACTGTAAACTTAATCTTTTATAATAAACAAGTAAAAAAAAGAAATATAAATATCAAATTTCAATTAATTTGACATAGTCTAGTATTACAAAATTGACAAAAAATAATAGATTTCAATAAAAAACAATTTTTAAGAATTTCTATTCCTAAATGAGCTTTTCTAGAAATTAGTTCTTGGAATAGAAAACCAACTTGGGATAAAACTTGAAAATACAATGATAATAAATTTAAATGAGACATTATTTTGTATTTAAAAAATAATAAACTTGTTGTAGTAAATGAACTTAGTATTACAGATTATTTAAAATGAGTAGCAGAAGTAAGCAATTCTACTCCAATAGAAAAAATAAAAGCAATTATAGTTTTAGCTAGAACATATGCTAGATGGTATATAACAAAAGCAAAAAAATTTGAAAAAGAATTTTATGATGCTTCAGATAATCCTAATATTTTTCAAAAATATCTTTGATATTCTTATGAACTAAGAAGTCCAAATGTAGCAAAAGTTGTAGAACAAACAAAAGATTATGTTATTACTTATAATTGACAACTTATAAAACCTTGGTATTTTTCAAGCTCAAATTGAAAAACTACTTCTTTTATTGATTATTGTAAAAAAGCAAAAGGAGTAAAAGACTGTGCCCATCCTGAAAATTTTCCATTTTTAGTTTCAGTTTTAGATCCAGGTTGAATTTGAAAAGAAAAATTATGACATTCTGTATGAGTTCCTGGAACTGGAATCAGTTATTTTGCAAAAAGATGATGGAATTTTTCTATGATTTTAAAGTATTTCTTAAAATGAATTGAAATAAAATATTTGCCTTAAATTATTTTATTATTAAAATAAAATCAAATATAATTTAATAAAAAAATATGACTACAAAAGTAGAAAATAATATTGATTTAGATAAATTAGAATTATCATTTGATGATTATAAAAAATTACAAGAATTAAAAAAAGAATGAACTTTTTCTTCACAAGAAGTAGAACAAATTCTATTTTTAAGAGATATTTTTGAAAAAA
>CAZRIS010000037.1:3503-5956 GCA_964600205.1 uncultured Candidatus Peribacteria bacterium
ATTTTTGAAAAAATAAAAAAATCATTATAATGAAAGGAATGTTTTAAAAAATAACATTCCTTTTTTTATGTTTAAACTAAAATCAAAATATTCTCCATCTTGAGACCAACCAAAAGCTATAAAATCAATAGTTAATTATTTAAAATCTTGAAAAGATTTTTCAACTTTATGGTGAGTAACTGGAAGTTGAAAAACTTTTGTTATGGCAAATATTATAGAAAAATTACAAAAACCAACCTTAATTATTGCTCATAATAAAACTCTAGCTGCTCAATTAGCACTAGAATTTAAAGAATTTTTTCCTGATAATGCTGTTCATTATTTTGTAAGTTACTATGATTATTATCAACCTGAAGCTTATGTGCAAAAAACTGATACTTATATAGAAAAAGAAGCTACAATTAATGAAGAAATTGACAGATTAAGACATGCAGCTACTCAAAGTCTTTTGACTAGAAAAGATGTTATAATTGTAGCAAGTGTTAGCTGTATTTATGGTATTTGAGATATTAGTCTTTATTTAGAACAAGTTTTTGATATAGAAGTATGAAAAAAATATATTTTAGAAGATATTTTAAAAAAACTTGTTTTAATGCAATATAAAAGAGCTCATAGTGATTTTAAACCTTGAATGTTTTTGGTTCAAGGAGATATTTTAGAAATATGGTCTGCATCTAGTGAAACTGTTTATACAATAGAATTTTGGGGTGATGAAGTCAGTCAGATTACTTCTAGAAATTATTTAACTTGAGAAATTTATGAATATCATAAAAGTATAAAAATTTTTCCAGCAAAACATACTGTTACAACAAAAGATAGGATAAATTCTATTATCCCAGAAATAAAAAAAGAATTAAAAGAAAGACTAGAATTTTTTAAAAAAAATAATGAATTATTGAAATATGAAAGATTAAAAACAAAGGTAGAATATGATATGGAAATGATGCAAGAAGTAGGATATATAAATTGAATAGAAAATTATTCTAGATATCTTGATTGAAGAAAAGCTTGAGAAGCTCCTACTACTTTGATTGATTATTTTTGAGAAGATTTTCTTTGTTTTGTAGATGAAAGTCATATGACTTTTTCTCAAATTTGATGAATGTATGCTTGAGATAGATCAAGAAAAGAAAATCTAGTAGAAAATGGTTTTAGACTTCCTTCTGCACTTGATAATAGACCATTAAAATTTAATGAGTTTGAAGAAAAATTAAAACAAGTAATTGCAGTTTCAGCTACACCTTCAGAATATGAAATAAAAAAAAGCTGTAAAAATCCCAAGATTTTTTTTGATTTTGATCCAATAAAAGATTGAAAATGGCAAGATTCTATTGATTGTAGAGTAGTTCCTCAAATTATAAGACCAACAGGACTTTTGGACCCAAAGATTTTCGTAAAAGAAATGGAATTTATGGTTGATGATATTATGAATTCTATTTTGGAGTGCCAAAAAACTAATACAAGAATGCTTATAACAACTATAACAAAAAGAACTTCTGAAGAATTAAGTGATTATTTATTTGATAATTGAGTAAAAGTAAAATATTTGCATTCAGAAATTGATACCTTGGAAAGATTAGAGATTTTGAAAGAATTAAGACAATGAGCTATTGATGTAATTGTTTGAGTAAATTTATTAAGAGAAGGTCTTGATTTACCAGAAGTAAGTAAAATAGCAATATTAGATGCAGATAAACAATGATTTTTAAGGAGTGAATCATCTTTAATTCAAATTATTTGAAGAGCTGCCAGAAATGCTAATTGAGTTGTAGATATGTTTGTAGAAAAATACAAAAAAAGAGCTGAAAAAGATTTTTCAAATCCTAAACTAGAAAAAAGTTTTATAGAATTATGAGATTTTGAAAAAATTGAAATTGTTAGAATAGATAAGTGAAAATGGATTACTAAAGATTGACTTGTTATAAGTGAAGCTATGAGAAAAGCTATTAATCTTAATTATTACAGAAGAAGATTACAAGATGAATATAACAAGAAAAATAATATAACTCCAAAAACAGTTTTATCAAAAATAAAAGATATCTGAATCCCAAATAAAAAGAAAGATTACTCTAATATTGATAAAGAAAATATAGAAAAACAAATAAAAAAATTAGAACTTGAAATGGATATAGCAGCTTCCAATCTTGATTTTGAAAAAGCTGCTGAACTTAGAGATGAAATTTTATATCTAAAAGGCAAAAAATAAAAAATTTGATTTAAAAAAAATAAAATATATAATAAAATTAATTAATTTAGTTAATTTAATAAAAAATGACTTACACATTAAAATTATTTAATACAGGACAAGTAACATTACCTAAAAAATGGAGAGAAAAATATAATGTTAAAAATTTTATAGCAATAGAAAAAGAAGATTGATTATTAATAAAACCTTTAATTGAAGAGAAAAAATCAAAAACTTATTATTATGAAAATAAAGAATGATTTTGAAT
>CAZRIS010000038.1:0-5720 GCA_964600205.1 uncultured Candidatus Peribacteria bacterium
TTCCAGAAATTATAAAAATTCAAATTTTTGAGTATGTAAATAAAATAAGAAATAAAAGAAAAAATAGCAAAAAATAATTGCTATTTTTTTTTGTTGAATTAAAATAATAAAAACTTATAAAAAACTTATTAAACTATGGCAAAGATAATTAAACTTGATAAAAATTTAGCTAATCAAATAGCAGCTTGAGAAGTGGTTGAAAGACCAGTTTCTGTTGTAAAAGAACTTGTTGAAAATTCTATTGATGCAAAAGCTACTCAAATAAAAGTTTCATTAAAAAATTGATGAATAGATGAAATAATAGTTCAAGATAATTGAGAATGAATAGAATATGAAGATTTACCACTTATTTTTGAAAAATATACTACTTCCAAAATAAAAACAATAGAAGATTTATATAATGTAATGACTTTTTGATTTAGATGAGAAGCTTTATCTTCTATTTCTTCTGTTGCAAAAGTTGAAGTTATAACAAAAACAAAAGATAGTCTAGTTTGATATTCTATAAAATCAAATTGATGAGAAATTTCAGATATAAAAGAAATTTGAGCTGAGAATTGAACCAAAATAATAGTAAAAAATTTATTTTTTAATACTCCTGCAAGGCTTAATTATTTAAAAAAACCAAGAACAGAATTTTTAAAAATTCAAGAATTTTTGCATAATATTTCCCTAGCTTATCCTGAAATTTCTTTCAGTTTAGAACATGATTGAAAGCAAATTTTTTATTTTAGAGAAAATGAAAATTTAAAAACAAGGATTTATAATATTTTGTGAAAAGATTTTGCAGAAAATTTGATTGAAATTGATTTTGAAATTACTTGAATGAAAATTTCTTGATATATTTCTTCTCCAAAAATTAGTTTTTCAAATAAAAATAGACAAGTTATTTTAGTTAATAAAAGAATAATAAAATCTTCTCTTATATCAAAAGCAATAGCAGATGCTTATAATAGATATATTCCACATACAAATTATCCAGCTTATGTTTTGAATTTATTAATTGATCCGACTTTGATAGATGTAAATGTTCATCCTAGAAAACTTGAAATAAGATTTGCAAATGAAAGTCAAGTTTTTAGAGCTTTTTATCATGCTGTAGATGAAAAATTAAAGAATTTTTCTTTACTTGATACTAATTTAGATAACTCAATAGAAAATAATTTTTCTCAAGATAATTTTAAAAATAATATAAAAAATAATTTTGATTTAAAAAATAATGAAACTAAAAAATATTACACTCCAAGTTGAAAAAATTTTAAATCATTTAGTCCATATAAAGAAATTTCAATAAATCCAAATCAGCAAAAAATAAGTGAATCTATTGATTTTTCAAAAGAGATTTTATCTAATTCTAAAAATTTTTGAACAAATGAAATAGAAAATAATATTGAAGAAAGAGATTTGCATTATACAAAGCTTTGAAAAATAATAGGTCAAATGCATAATAGCTATATTATAGTTGAAACTGAAAATTGAATGAAAATTTTTGATCAACATGCTTTGGCTGAGAGAATAAATTATGAAAAATTAGTTAAAAATGATAGTAAAAAGGAAATAAAAACTCAATGACTTTTAATCTGAGAAAATATTGTTTTAACACCTAAAGAATTATCTATTTTAGAAGAAAATAAAGAAATTTTTGAAGAAATGTGATTTGATTTTGAAATTATTTGAACTTGAAATGTGATAATAAATTGAATTCCAGAATTTATAAAAAAAGAAAATTTAAGTCAGATTTTTCTTTGAGTGATAAAAGATATTTGAGAGCAGAATTTTTCTAAATCAAATACTTTGCAAGAAGTAAAAAATAAAATTTTTGCTTATACTGCTTGTAGAAGTGCTATAAAATTTTGAGATAAATTAAATTTATTTGAAATGAATAAATTATTAAATGATGCAGTTTTGGATTATAGTTATACTTGTCCTCATTGAAGACCTGTAGTTTTTGAGATAAGTTTGGATGAATTAAAAAATAAATATGAAAGATAAAAATAAGCTTCTAAATTTTAGAAGCTTATTTATATATCCAAGGAGCAAGAATATGAAGAATAGTTCAACTTAAAAGTAATACTATTAATCAAATTAAAGTTTTTATTATTCTTTGTTTTGCTTGATCTTTTGCTCAAGCATCATATCAACTAGTAGAATATAGTATTCAATTTATCACAATAAATAATACTCAAGCTAATCAAGCTATATAAGTAGCATATTTTATTATAGCTCATAAAACATTTTGTATTCAATTAACTCAAGTATCTTGTACCACTCAATGTGATGCTAAATCTGTATATGGGTCTAGTGCATTTGCTTGAAAATATGCAAATAATCAAACAATTAGTATTGTATAAAATATTTTTTTCATAATTTATAATTTTATAGAGTATTTAAATCAAGTAAGAAAGAATAAGAAGCAAGTAAAATTAGAGTTCAAAGCAAAGTATTTACTACTATGTTTTTTGATTTTTTTACTTTTTCCTCATCTCAATTAGAAGTTATATAATAATATCAAGCTAATGTTAAGAAAAATATAGCAATTGGTCAAGCAAAAAATAAAGCAATATTAGCTATTTTTGAGAATATATTTATTCAAGAATGTATACTTCAAGAAAAAATAAAGTGTCTCCATACATCAATCATTCAAGCAAAAACTAAGGCTATTACAGATCTATATAAATATTCTTTTGCTTTTGTTAGTGTTTCTTCATGCCATCTTGCCATCATCACTTTATAGGCAGCTATTATAAACATAACAACAGCAAATAAGTATATTCATAATTTTATAAATCAAATGATATTATCTTCAAAAGTATGTCCAAAATTTAGAGGATTTATTATTAGATTACTTCATAAATCTGTATTTTTAAAATCTCAGTTGTGGATAGTTGAATCTATATTTCAATATTTTTCTTTATTAAACATTTCATATAAACTACCAGGAATATTTATAAAAATAATAGCAATTAAAGCATACCATATTTGTCTTTTGGCAGAAGATAGCTGTTCTTCATTATCTCACATTGACATTATCATTTGTCATCAAGCATATATGATGAAAATTAAAAGCAGTCAGTGAAGAATTATTTTTGCAATGGTTAATAATTTTATTCCATTTACTTTTATAGTATCACTTATATCTCAATTAGTATCTAATTTTACTGATATTTTTTCAAGTTTTGAACTTCAAGGGATTCTTATATCACTTGAAGCATTTGAGTATTTATAAGCTCAAAAATTTAGTGTTAGTAAAATTCATATAATTGCTATTTTTAATATTTTTTTCATAAATTTTTTTTAATATAATTAAATATCTCATTTTGTTTGAGGAATTATAAAAAATGTTATTATTAAGTAACTAATTGTAAGTATAAATAATCAAATAAATATGTATAAAATACTTTTTTTTGCTTTTTTCATTTTATCTTCATCTCAAGAAGCAGTCATAATTTGAAATCAAGCATAGATTATCATAAGTATTACTATAATTCATATAAATCCATTTGTCCAATTTATGACTTGTAATAATTTTCAAGCAAATCATTTTACATCTGCAGGATGTATACAATTTAGATTTCTAGAATCATGTATAACTCAAGAATAATCACAATTTATTTTAGCATATACTCAATCTACAGTTAGTTTTGCTAATTTTATTAGTATAAATCAAATTATAGCATAAACTATAGTCATTTTTCATTTTTTTATTGATTCTTCATTTCAATTTGCAGTTATTAATTTATAAAAAGCAAGTATAGCCATAAACAAAAATACTACAGAAGCAAAAACTTCAAGCATTCAAATCAAAGGATCTATTATAGCATATCAAATATTATTTGCTAGGCTTTGTCAAATATATTGATTGTAAATAGTATTTACATAAATATAAGCAGATTGAATAATAAATAATCAAATACTTATCCATAAAATTCAAGATTTAAATTTTTTATAATTTTCTTCTGCATTTTCTACTCAAGTTAAGACTTTTATTACTATAATAAGTAAATATAATCAAGCTAAGATAAAGAAGATATTTTTTAAGGATTTTGCTATATTTAATAATAAAGCATGAGTTCAAGCTACTCATCATTTTGTAGTACCAAAAAATTTGTCACCATTTTCTTTTAGTTTATTTAAAATGTCGTTTCTATGATTATTTCAATTTTCTATATTTCAAATTCAGATATTTAGTTGAGATTCATTTAATTGAGTATTTCAAGCAAAACTATAATTTATTTGATAAGATAGTCAAAAAACTATAGTAAATATTAAAAATATTTTTATTAAAATTTTCATAATTTTTTATAAATTTATAAATTTATTAATATTTTAACATAAAAATAAAAAAAATACAAAAAAAAGACTTTTTTCTATTTTTCTATAGAAAAAAGTCTTTTTTATTCATCTTCATCTGGCATAATTCCAAGTCTTGCTTCTATTTCCATATCTACATATTTTTTCTTTCTTCAATATTTTTTTCTAGAATATTCTCTTATTATGTCTGCTATTCTCATTCAATTTTTTGCTAATTCATATTTATAATTTTGATCCCAAATTGTTTTTAGGTCAAAAGGTCTAGAAGAAGCATTATCTATATTTAATTTAATATAAGTTGTATAGTTTGCTATATTTATTATATCTTGTTGAGAAAGTACTGGAGCATATTCTTTTTCTAGATATTCTGCATCTTCAGCTCACACTTTAAAAGATTGTATAGTTCAGGCATTACCAAATACTGCATCTTTAATAGAAGGTTTATCTCATTTTCAATATTTACTTCAACTTCATCATATTTGAGCAATAAATTGGTGAGCCATTATTAAAGCAAGATGGTATTTTCTGGCCTCACTTAAAATTTCTCAAAAAGTTTCAGTTGCAAAGTTTTGGAACTCATCTACATACATGTAAAAATCTTTTCTTTCACTTTCTGGAATATCAGCTCTACTCATAGCTGCCATATTTACTTTTGATACAAATATAAGTCAAAGAAGTTGGGCATTAAGTGCTCAAACCTTTCATTTTGATAAATTTACAAGTAACACCTTCCTATTATCCATTATTTCTCTTATATTAAAGGCAGATTTTGGTTGACCAATAATATTTCTAATAGTAGTATTAGTTATAAATGGACCAAATTTTGAACTAAAATAAGGTATCATTTCTTGTTTTTCTCTATCTCAAGTATTTGCATATTCATGTTCCCAAAAAGATTTTACTACAGGATTTTTTACTTTTGAAACTTTATATTTCATAAAAGCATCATCTACAAAAAGTCTTGGTACATCAATCAAAGTTCATCCATCTTCTTCATCTTCCATTAATGTTAAACAACCATTTCTAAAATAATGTTGTATTCTAGGACCAAATATTTCATCACCAAAAATTTTTATAAAAATTTCTGTAGCATCAAGTGCTGCTCTATCCATTTCTCTTTTTCTTGCTTCTGGATCTTCTGAAATTACTTCAAGCATATTTAGTCACATTGGTCTTTCAGTATCTGCTGGATCAAATATGATTATATCTTTGGCTCTTTCTTTTGGAGCAAAACTTAATACATCTTCTACTAAATCTCAGTGAGGATCTATTACACAAATTCAATCTCAATTCCGAAGATCTTGTCTAGCTAAATATCAAATATAAACAGATTTACCTCAACCAGATTTTCAAAGAACATATTGATGTCTTGATCTATCTTTTCTAGCAAAATATATAGGAGTTTTTTT
>CAZRIS010000039.1:0-5662 GCA_964600205.1 uncultured Candidatus Peribacteria bacterium
TTTGATTTAGGTTGTAGTTTCTTAATATTAGAAATATTTGGAAACATAACAGACAATTTTTCAATAGATTTTTTTATTTTTCTATAATCATTTAAGTTTTTTAAGATTTTTTCTTTATCTTTTTTTAGAGAATTAGAAGCATAATATATTATTCTAAACATCCCAAAAATCATTATGAGAAATAAACTTATCTACTTTTCAATTTTTATAATTTTTATCAGCTTCTTTAATAACATCTCTTGTCTCTTTATTAAACTTATCTAAGCTAATTAAATCTATATCCCATTCCAATTTTTCTTCTTCAACTGCCTCTAAAATAATTCTATTATTATCAAGTCTAGCTCTAACTGGCTTTTTATTATCTATTCAAATTTGTTTTCTCCAAGCTAAAGGTATAGTAATTTGTCATTTACCAATAGGTTTTAAAATGGTTTCTGTTATCATATTGCTTTATTAAAAAGTTAAACTAGTTTAACTATATCTTTTTTTAATATTTCATCAAGTTTTTTTTATTTTTCTTCAATTTTAGGTCCATCTTTAATAGCTCTTACCATAATTTTTACTTCAGCTATTAATAATGCTGTAAAAATAATCAAGAATAAAAAGAAAGTAAATTTTACAGACCAAACACTTAAATGAGAAGTAGACATTTTTGTAGGTAACATATTTTGAACTGTCCAAGGTTGTCTACCAACTTCAGCAACTACCCATCAAAGTTCTTGACCTAAAAATGCTAATAAAAATGATAACATTCAAAGTCTAAGTAAACATTTTTTATTTTCAATTTTATCAAAATAAGTAGCAAGTAAAATTATTAAGAATATAAGAGGTAAAATAGTTCAAACTCCAACCATTGTTCTAAAAGTATAGAACATTAATTTTACATTTGGAATAAAATCTGACATTTTAGTTTCATCAAAATAACCAAAACCAAAATCTTTTTCATGTTCTCTAAATAATTTTAACTTTTCTTTAGCTAATTCTTCATTTCAAGCTTTTTTTGCTTCTTTATAATCCTTTAAAGCTTGAATAGCTATTTTTCAAGATGGAATTCTTTTTATATATGGTTCTTCAAATTCTCATTTATAGTTAGTATATCCTTTATATAAAATATCATTTATTCAAGGAACATAAGAATTAGCATCAGAAAAAGCTAAGAAAGAAAGAAATTTAGGAATTTCTAAAGAAAATTTAACTTCAGGCATTCATTTTTCTTCTCATTTTTCTCAAAATATAGCAAAAAGTTTCAATCAAGCTCATTTTTGTCAATCATATAATGCTTCCATAGAAGCTAATTTCATAGGTTGATGTTTAGCTATTTCTTTTGCATGAATATCTCAAGTAATTCAAGCAACAATTGAAGCTATAAATCAAAAAGTAGAAGCTACTAACAAAGATTTTTTAGCAAACATTTTTTCTCTACCTTTTAATAAATACCAACTTGAAACCATTACAATAAAAGCTGCTGCATAAACATAAGAAGTAGAAACTACATGTAAAAATTTATTCATAGCAATTGGAGAAAAAATTACTTGCCAAAAATCAACCATTTCATTTCTCATTTTATCTGGATTAAATTGCATACCAACTGGTAATTGCATCCAAGCATTAGCAGATAAAATCCAAATAGCTGATAAATTAGTACCAATAGCAGTTAACCAAGTAACTCTTAAGTGAGCTTTTTTTGACATTTTTCCCCATCACCAAAACATAACAGCCATCATAACTGATTCTAGGAAAAAAGCCATTATTCATTCAATAGCAAGTGGTGCACCAAAAATATCACCAACAAACCAAGAATAATTAGACCAATTTGTACCAAATTCAAATTCCATAATAACTCAAGTAGCAACACCTATAGCAAAATTTATTGCCATAAGCTTCATCCAAAACTTAACAGTTTTTTCCCATTTTTTATCACCAGTTTTTATATATATTCATTCCATTATAGCTATAATAAAAATTATACCTAATGTTAAAGGAACGAATATCCAGTGATATAATGCTGTCAAAGCAAATTGTGCTCTAGACCAATCAACTAATGACATATCTATTCAAGAAAACATGAGCCAAAAATATTAAAAAATAAAATTATGGTAGTAAATTATCTGCTACAAAAGAAGCTTTAGCATCTTCTGTTTTATATTTATCCAACACATTTGGAAAAAATAAAAATAGTACTGTCAAAATAATAGTAGATTTTATAATTATTAAAATCCACAATTTTTTTGAAGTACTACTTAAATTTCTAAATCAATCATAATAGAAAAAAAATATTTTTTTAAATATTCCAAGCATAGTAAAATAAGTAGCAGATAAAATACTATCACTTAAATATAATAGCTTAAAAAAAATAAAAAACAAGAGTTTTTAACAAAAATCTCTTGCATTTTTTTTAATATATTTCATAATTTTTATATGATAATAATTCTTATTTTATTCAATATAAAAATTTCATTATTTTTTTCATTAAAGGTGCTGCTCAAGTAATTCAATAAGCTTTACCTTTTAATCATTTTCAATTAGTATTTCATACCCAAACTAAAACAGTATAATCTTTTGTAAATCATACAGTCCATAAATTTCTAGGAATAATTATTTTTTTTCTATATAATCTACCTTTACTATCTTTAGTCCGTTTTTTTGAATAAAATTCTTTTGTTGAAGTTCAGGTTTTTACTGCTAATTTTAATCATTTAATTTCTAAAAAATAATTCCAATCTTTAGGTCTTTTTGAAACATCCGATAACATATCAAAAATCATATTTGCATATTTTTCTTCTAATACTTGTTTTTGATTTAAATATTTTCAATCATAATCAATTTTATTTCACTTATAATCCAAAATTTTTAAAATAGGTTTTATTTCTTTTTTTATTCAAGAATTAGCAAATACACTATAAGCTCAAACTAATTCCAAAGGAGTAATTTGAACTGTCCCCAAAGCCATAGGAGCAGAATAATTATATTTTATTCAATATTTTTTTTCATAATCTTTTTTGAATTTTTCTAAATTATACATTCAAAAGTCCTTTAATTTTTCTATTATTTTTTCTTCTCAACCTGCTGCATAATATAATTTTACAGCTGGAATATTTCTAGAAAATTCCAAGGCCTTTGTTAAAGTCATTTTTCCTAGATACATTCAATCTGCATTATGAGGAGAGTATCATCAAGGAAAAACAATTTTATTATCAGTAATAATAGTATCTTTTGTATAATTATTTTTTTGCATTGCTAAAGCATAAATAAAAGGTTTAAAGGTACTTCAAGGTTGTAATCTAGCAAGCAACATATCATTATTTCATCAAATTTTATTATCAAAATAATTAACTCATCATATATAAGTCAAAATTTGATTATCTTTATTTCTCAAAATAATAACTGCTGCATTTTCAGCTCAAAACTTCTTTTTATTATATTTTACTTGTTCTTCCAACATTTTTTGAACTTTGTCTTGTATTTTTGAATCAATAGTAGTATAAATTTTTAATCATCAAGTTTTTAAAAAGTCCTCTCAAAATTTTTTAACTAAAAAATTTTTTATATACATAACAAAATATGGATATTTTATAGAATCTCTATAAGGTTTAAATTCAAATCCAAAAGAATCAATTATAGCTTTTTTATATTGTCAAAAAGTTATATAATTATCTTGCAACATTCTATATAAAATGTAATCTTTTCTTCAAGGAATATAAGAAATTTTTAAATCTCAATTTTTATAAATTAAATTAGATAAAAATTTATTCAAAGAATTATATTTAATTTTTAAACATCCGTTTTTTATTTTATCTTTTATTTTATAATTATCTTTTTTTATGTTACAAATTTTTAAAAAATCATTATTTTTTTCTTCTAAAGTAAGATTTTTTATAATTTTTATAAAATTATCTATATATTTTTTATTATCTTCATAGCTTTTTTTACTTAAAATTTTTATACTACTTTTATTTTTATTATTAATAATTTCTAAAAATCAAAGTAATTTTCATTTATTTATATATGGAGATAAAGAAGTAGGAGCTTTAGGTAAAGATGCTAATATTGCAGATTGCAATACATTTAAGTTTTTTGCTCAAACTCCAAAAAAAGTAAGAGAAGCTTCTTCAACTCAATAAGAATTTCATCAAAAAAAAGTTTTATTTAAGTATAATTCTAATATAAATTTTTTAGAATATTTTTTAGTTATTTCAATTGATAAATATAATTCTCTAAGTTTTCTTTCTAATGTCCTCTCATTATTTAAAAAAATATTTTTTACTAATTGTTGAGTTATTCAAGAAGTTCATTCTACTCTAGTTCATCATTTTAATTTCATAAAAATAGCTCTAACAATTCAAAAAAAATCATATCAAGGATTTGTCCAAAATCTCTTATCTTCTCAAGCAACAATAGCATTTATCATATTTTTACTTATATCATCAAATTTAACATAAACTCTTTTTTCTTTAAAAATTTTATAAAGTTCTTTTCAATATCTATCATAAATAATAGAAGCTTGAGAAAATTTTATTTTTTTTAATTCCTCAACATTAGGTAATGGAGTAATTAATTTTATATATAATAAATAACTCAACAAAAAAAGAATAAATGTAAAAAATAAAAAAATTAAAAATAAAAAAAATTTTAAAAATTTACTTTTTTTTGACTTTTTTAATAAAAATAAATACTTTTTACTTACTTTCATAATATCTTATTTAAAAAATTTTTTATCTTCTTGCAATCAAAGCCAAACTTTGGCTGTATATTTTATATCTTCTGAAAAATCAGCTCCAATCATCCATTGTAAATATCATTTATCAATATTATAAACTTCTTCAAATGTCCTTCATCTATATTTCCCTACTCTCATTTTTTTCACCATAATAAATTCCTTTTTTGTCATTTCCATCATTTTTTCTATAATTTCCCAATCACTTAATTTTAAAATATTTTTCATTCTTTTAAAAAGTTCATAAAAAACATTTTCTAAAACAACTACATCTCAAAAAGCATCATGAGCAGTGGTACATTCTAACTTTCATTCACTATCTCTTATTTCATATAATTCAAAAAAATATCTCAAATATTGTAAATTCATAAATTCTGGTTCTTCCTGATTCGGACCTTTTAAAACTCCTTCATCCCACATAATTCTAGCAACTTTCAAAGTATCTATAAGTTCACTAGAATATTTGATTCAAGATTTTTCTAAAACATCTTTATCAAAATCAATATTATGAGCCACTAAAATATTTTCTGAAAAAATTTTTGATAATTTTTCTCTTGCTTCATCATCCAAATATTTTCAATTACTTTTTTTTCTTAATAATTCAGGATAAATTCAATGTATAGCCATTGAAGAAATTTCTATTTTTGTATCTGTATTAAAAAAAATATTTTTATCTTCTTTTTTTCAATTTTTTAATAATCTATAAGCAAGTTGAATCAAATCTCAATTTGAAACAATATTATTTTTTTCATCTTTTAAAATACCAGTTGTTTCAGTATCAAAAAACAACAATCACTTATCTATATTTATCATAATTTATTTTTAAAAATAACTTAATTTATTTTATAAAAAAACTAAATTTTTTCAATTTAGTTTTTTATTTTTTACATACCTCACAAAAAATATCTTTCAATTTATCCCACATAAAATATAATTTTCCAGAAAAAA
>CAZRIS010000040.1:0-5310 GCA_964600205.1 uncultured Candidatus Peribacteria bacterium
TTTTTACTTCCCTAAACTTGCATTTCTAAAAAAACAAAATAAAATGCTAAAAATTAATTTATTTTTTCTTTAAAAAAGAATATAAAAAGGAGAATTATGTTTGTAAATATATTAAAATATTCTATCAAAAATATTTTAAGAAATAAATTCTTAAGTATTTCTTCTATACTTGTTTTGACTTTACTTATATTTTTTATAGATATACTAGTTGTTTTACATAATCTGAGTTTTAAACTTATAGATAGTATAAATAATAAAATTTCTATAAGTTTATATTTAAAAGATGATTATGATAGAACTACAAATGATGTAGTTGATTTGATTGATAATATAAAAAAATTATCACCTAAAATATGAGTTATTTATAAATCTAAACAAGAGGTATTGGATGATTTAAGAAAAAAAGATGAAAAATTGGTTAGTATTTTAGAAAACAATAATCCTTTGCCAAATACTATTTTAATAAAAAATATACCACTTTCTTTGTATGATGATTTAGATTATATAATAAAACAAAAAATATATTTATTTACAGATTCATCAAAATCATCTAATAAAAATGATATAACAAATTATAAATCTCAATTTAATAGAATTAGTAAAATTATTTGAGTTTTAAAAACTCTTCAATTTGCATTGTATTTGATTATAATTGTCTTTATTTTGTCAATTTGAATAATTATTTATTCTATTATTTGAAATTTTATATTTTATTATAAAGATGAAATTTATATAACTAGACTTGTAGGATGAAGTAAAGCTTTTATTTATTGACCTTTTTCTCTTCAATGAGTTATTTATAGTTTTATATCATTTTTTATAAGTTTAGGACTATTTTTCTTTATCTTAAAAAATATTTCTTATCTATTTGATTCAGAATATTCTCTTGATTTTTTACTTGATAATGCTTATATAGTATTTCCTGTAGAATTAATTTTACTTATGTTTATTTGAGCTATTAGTTGATATTTTTCTACTAAAAAATATTTAAAATAATTGAATTATGTTTTTTAAAGATTATTGATTACTTGGTCAAAATGCTAGAAATTTAAATTATATAAGAGAATATAATACAAAATTTGCAAAAAAATTAGCTGATTCAAAATTAAAAACAAAGGATTTTTTGATTTCAAAAAATATAGCAGTTCCAAAAACATATTTTGTTTTGACTAAGTGAGAAGAAATAAATGATGAAATTTTTGATAAACTTGAAACTCCATTTGTAGTAAAACCAAATGGAGGTTTTTGAGGTAAATGAATTTTAATTATTGATAAAAAAGATTCTTCTTGAAATTATATTACAAATGATAACAAAATTTTTACAAAAAAAGCTTTAAAACAACATTTTTTAGATATTTTAGATTGATTTTATTCCCTTAGTTGAAATAAAGATAAAGTTATAATAGAAAAGAAAATAGAACTTGATGAAAAAATAGAATTACTTTGAAAATATTGATTACCTGATATTAGAGTTATAGTTTTTAATATGGTGCCAGTTATGGCAATGCTTAGAGTTCCAACTCAGGAATCTCACTGAAAAGCTAATTTACATGCTTGAGCTTGTTGAGTTTGAATAGATATTGGTACTTGAAAATTGACTTATATTTCAAAGCACTCAAAAATAGTAAAATCAATTCCAGGTATTTGAGATGTAAGATGAATAGAACTTCCAGATTGGGATGAAGTTTTATCATTAGCTGTAAAAGTTCAAAAAGTAACTAAAATTTGATATTTAGGTTGTGATATAGTATTAGATAAAAAAGATTGACCACTTCTTTTGGAAATGAATATAAGACCAGGTCTTGAAGTTCAAATAGCAAATCTTGCTCCATTGAAAGATAGACTTGAAAGAGTTGAGGGAATTTTTGTAAATTCAATAGAAAAATGAGTAAGACTTTGAAAGGATTTATTTTCTTGAGATATAGAAGAAAAGATTAAAAATATTTCTTGAAAAAAAGTTGTTTGACAAAGAGAATATGTAGATATTTATTTTAATGATAAAGAATATAGATTTTTAGCTGATATAAAACCTAGTAACTCAAAAAATTATATAGATAAAACTTTTGCAAAAGATGTTCTTTGAATTAGTGAAGAACAAATAGAAAAATGAACTATAAAATTAGATTTTTCATTACTTTGAGAAAAAAAGAATCTTAAGTTTGTTTTTAAAGATTTAGGAAGTATAAATATATTACTTTGAAAAAATTCTTTAAAATGATTTTTACTTGATCCTTTTAAATATAAAAAATGAGAATTACCAACAGGTTCTCTTAGAGAAATTTTGAAATGAAAAAATATAGCAATAAGAAAAAATCAAGAAGAGCAACTTCAAAAATTAGATAAAGAAATAGTTTCAATAGATAAAAAATTATTAATTTTAAAAAATATTACACCTATAAATATAGCTAGTGAGAGACAAAAATTTATAGAATCAAAATGAACTTATATTCCAGAATTAAAATATAATGATATAAAAATAGATTTAGAATTTTTAGAAGAAAAAATAAATAAAATAGAGGTTCCAGAAATTCCTTTATCAAGTATTTATAAAAGAAAAAAAGATGAAATTTTAAATAAAATAAACTTTTTAAGAGCTGTAAAAAATAAGGAAGAAAAAAATATTACTTTTTATTCAAAAAAACTTTTTTGAGAAGTAGATAAAAATAATTTAGAATATACTAATGACATTTTAAAAAATAAGGAAAACATAGTAGAAGAACAAGAAAAATTATCTTTACATGAAATAAAAGATTTTGTAAAAAAATTTAATCATATTTATAATATAAACATAAGTTTAAGAGAATATGATTGAACTTCTAGATTTTTAATGAAATGAGATATTTTATATATAAGAAAAAATACAAAAATTTGAAAAAAAGAATTAAGAAGTATTATAGCTCATGAAATAGAATGACATTATCTTAGAAGAATAAATTGAAGACAATTAAATTATAAAATATTTTCTTCTTGAACAGCTAATTATTTGGAAATAGATGAGGGAATAGCTATTTATAATCAAAATAGATTTTTATCAAAAACAGATAAAAAATATTATTCAATTTTTGAAAGGTACTTTTTTTTGGCTTATTCTTTAGAGCATTCTTATGAAAAATTATTAGAAAAAATGTTAGAATATTATGATAATGATTATGAAAAAGTTTTTAATTATATACTTAGATTAAAAAGATGAAGTCAAAAATTTTCTTCTAAATCTATATTTGTGAAAGATTTAGTGTATTTAAATTGATTTATGAAAATTAATGATTTTGTGAAAGATTGATGAGATTTAAAAGAATTATATATTTGAAAAATATGATTAGAAGATTTAAAAGATATAAATGATAGTTATTTTTTAAATATAAACTTAATAGATTTAAAAACACCATTTTTTTTGTAAAAAATAGCTTTTAAAAGCTATTTTTTACAAAAAAAGAAAAAAAATCAAAAAAAAATTTGCATTTTTAATCATATCTTATATAATTCCAGAGCTTTCAAAAAATGGATGCGTAGCTCAGTTGGTTAGAGCGCTGCACTGTCACTGCAGAGGTCGCGAGTTCGAATCTCGTCGTGTCCGCCATTTTTGGGGCCTTAGCTCAGTTGGCTAGAGCGCCTGCTTTGCACGCAGGAGGTCAGGAGTTCGACTCTCCTAGGCTCCACCATTTTCAATACAAAATACAAAATGTTAAATATAAAATATTTTTTTTATTTTATATTAAGTATTTTGTATTTTACATTTTATATTTTATATTGAGATTATGCCTGCTAATAAGAGACCTAGAAGATTAAATTATGCAGTAAATAAGAAATGACCTAAGAGTGGAAGTAAAGTTGCTAAAGCTATTAGTCATTATAAAAAATTACAAAAAAGAATTGCTTTTGAATGAGAAACTAAATGGTTACAAAATGCTTTAAAAATAGTTACTGCAAAACTAAAAAAATACCAAATAAATCTTAACAAAATTTAAGAATGTATAGATTAAGAACACATGCTCATAAAAAATTAAGAAGAGCATTACAAAGAATTGAAAAAAAGATGTTAAAAAGAGCTAAATAAAAACTCTTGTCTTTTTTTTAAAATAAGTATAATTAGATTACTAAAAATTTATTTTATTTATATTAATTAATAATTATTATGGCTTACGATAGAAGCAAACCACATATGAATATTGGTACTATTGGTCATGTTGATCATGGTAAAACTACTACTACAGCTGCTATTTCTGCTGTATTACATGCAAAATATGGAACTGGTGAAGTAAAAGATTTTACTCAAATTGATAATGCTCCAGAAGAAAAAGCAAGAGGTATTACAATTAATACTTCTCATATTGAATATGAAACAGCTAATAGACACTATGCTCATGTTGATTGTCCATGACATGCTGACTATGTTAAAAACATGATTACAGGTGCTGCACAAATGGATGCTGCAATATTAGTAGTTGCTGCTACTGATGGTCCAATGGCTCAAACTAGAGAACATATTCTTTTATCTAGACAAGTATGAGTACCATATATTGTAGTATTTATGAATAAAGTTGATATGGTTGATGATGAAGAAATGCTTGAATTAGTTGAAATGGAAATTAGAGATTTATTAAATAAATATGAATTCCCTGGAGATGATACTCCTATTATTAGAGGTTCTGCATTAAAAGCATTAGAAAATCCTACTGATTTTGAAGGTGATGCTAAACCAATTTTAGATTTATTTGATGCTATTGAATCATATGTACCAGTTCCTGAAAGACCAATTGATAAAGATTTCTTAATGCCTATTGAAGATGTATTCTCAATTAAAGGTAGAGGTACTGTAGTTACTGGTAAAATTGAACAAGGTGTTATTCATGTTGGTGATGAAGTTGAAATTGTTGGTATAAGACCTACTCAAAAAACTACTGTTACATGAATAGAAATGTTCCATAAACAATTAGAAGAAGGTCAAGCTTGAGATAATGCATGATTACTTTTAAGAGGTATTGATAGAGATCAAGTTGAAAGAGGACAAGTTCTTGCTAAACCAGGAAGTATAACTCCTCATACTGAATTTGAAGCTGAAGTTTATGTATTAACTAAAGAAGAAGGTGGTAGACACACTCCATTCTTTAAAGGATATAAACCTCAATTCTACTTCAGAACAACTGATGTAACTTGAGATATTGAATTACCAGAAGGTGTAGAAATGGTTATGCCTGGTGATAATGTAAAAATGAAAGTTAAATTACAACAACCTATTGCAATGAATGAAGGTTTAAGATTTGCAATCAGAGAAGGTGGTAGAACTGTTGGTTCATGAGTTGTTTCTAAAGT
>CAZRIS010000041.1:0-2979 GCA_964600205.1 uncultured Candidatus Peribacteria bacterium
TTAAAATAAAATAATAATTGTAGTAAATATGGGAAAAAGTAAAAAAAAATATATGGAACCTTCTTGAGAAGTTAAACAAGCTATTTTTGATTACAAGGAACTTATAAAAGTATGACTTTTATGATTTTATCCCAGAAGTTATGCTGAACTTGTTGATAATTTGATAGAATATAGAAAAACACAATAAAATTTTGAATTTTATTTTTTTTAGTTATAATATTTTCAAATAAATTTTAATCTAAAAAATATGAAAAAAATTATTTTAATTTCAATCTTAAGTATTTTACTTTTTTCTTGTTCAAACAATAATGTAGAAAAAAATTGAGAAAATAAAAAAATAGAAATAAAAAACAATCAAAATTTAACTGAAAATAAAAAAGAAAAAAATAATTCTTGAGTAGTTGAATCAAATTCTTGAAATACAGAAACTAACTCTTGAGAATTAAATAAAAAAAATAATATAGAAAAAAAACAAGAAATAAATAAAAAAGCAAATACTAAAAAAAATGATCAAAAAACTTCTTCTTGAGTTGATATAAAAGCTCAACAAGAATCAGTTGATGAAATAGAAGATTTTGCAAATGATTTATTTAATATGATAGAAAATGAAACTAAATAATATCAAAGAAAATATTTTAAAAAAAATTGATAAAGGAGAAGAAATCTCTCCTTTTTTGTTTATTTCCCAAAATTTGGAATTATTAAATAATGAAGTTTTTTTACTTGCAAATGAAATTTTAAATGAAAAATGAATTTCTAAATATAATATTTTCAGATTAGAAGATGATTTGGAATCAATAAAAATAGAAGCAGTAAAAAATTTTTTTTCTAAATTAAACACAAAAAATCCTTATTGACTTCAAATTTTTATAATAGAAAATATTTCAAGACTTACCTTACAAGCATCAAATTCTATTTTGAAATTATTAGAAGAACCATGAAAAAATAATTTAATTTTTTTGACTAATAATTCAGAGTCTTGAGTTTTGGAAACTATTTTGTCTAGAGTATTAATTTACAAAATTAATTTTTGAAATCTCAATTTAGAATCTAGTTTTTTTTCAGATTTATTAGAGAAATTTTTATCTTGAGATAAAACACCATTAATTTCTTATTTTTATAAAAATAAGCTTGAAAAAAAAGAATATATTGATTTTTTACTAACTATAGTTAATTTTATAAAAAATTTTAAATTAAATTTGGAAGAAAAATATTTAGAAGAATTATTAAATGATATAGAAGCTATTCAAAATAACAATGTTTTAGCTAGATATATTGTAGATAAATGGATCATAACTTTAATAAATTATGAATAAAAAAGCTTTTTCTTTAGTAGAACTTATCGTATGAATAACCATTTCTATTATATTAATGGTTTCTGTTTGAGTTCTTATTTCTGGTTGAATTGCTAATATTACAAGACAAGAAAAAGTAATAAAAGAAAGTTCTAATTATAGAGAATTTTTAAAAAATGCTTTTTCAGTTTTTTCTTCTGTTTCAAAAAAGTTTGATCCAATAATTACTTCTAGTTGAGTATTATTAAAAACTAATCAAATTTATGATAATATCTGATTTTCATTTATTTGAGTAGAAAAAAAAGATTCTTATTATTGTAGTTGAGCTTGAGTTGATTCTACTATTACCAACCACTTAGAAGTAAAACATTTTTTACCATTTGAAGAAGTATGAGAAGATATTTTTTCAGATTTTTCTAAAACTTTATATTCAAATTCTAATGGATTTAAAGCTTTTTATAAAAATAACATTATTACAGATAGTTCTTTAAATATAATAATTTGAAAAAAATGAATTTTTTGAGATAAAATATGAGAATATTGAACTTGAACATTACTAAATTCTCCTACAGGGATTGCTTATGATTCTACTCATAAATTACTTTTTATTTCTGATACCTGAAATGATAGAATTTTAGTTTATAATAATGATTCTAGTTCTCCAGATTATAAAAAAATTTATAAATTACTTGATAGTAAAGATTGATTAGATGAACCAACTTGACTTGCTTTTTATAATTGAGTTTTATATATAGCTAATTCTTGAGCTTGAGAAATTTTAGCTTATCATAGTAAAAGCTCTGCAAATAAAAAATTGAACTTAAATTTCAAAATAAATAAAAATATAAATAATCTAAAAAATGTAAAAATAGAAGTTTTTGATAATATAGATAGTATAACAAAACCAGATTCTACCTCTCAGTTTAGTTTTTCTTGAATAACTAAAAAATCTTCAGATTATTTAACTTGATCAAATAATAAACTAACTTATTGGTTTTCAGATTTTTGAGATAATTTTGAAACTCAAAATAATAAACATTGTTTTTCAAATTACACTAAATATTATGAAAGTTGATGAGATATAATAAAAGAAGAAATTCAAGATTGTAGTTGATGACCTTTTTGAACTTGAACTTTGAAAAAATATAGATCTCTTTATTTTCAAAATATTTCTTCAGGTACAAATATTTGAATTTCTACAATAGTAAATTTTGATTGAAATGATTTTACTCAAACTTGAGCTTATTATGTAAAACTTACTTTGAGCTGAGCTTCAGATTCTTATAAAAATTATTTTCCATTTTTTATAAATTGAGATAATGATTTTTTTACAAGAAAAGATAATAGTTTGGAGGTAATAAGTAAAGACTTTAAATATCCTACTTGATTAAAAATAGTATCTTGAAAATTAAAAGTAGTTGATTTTTTGGATAGAAAAGTTTATAAAATGGATTTAGATTGAACTCATAAAACTCAAGTTTCAATTTTAAATTGATTTAATTTTTCCAAAATTCCTTTTGATAAAACAAAAGATTTCATATTAGATTTACCAATAAAAAATATTTCAGCTAATTATGATAATACTAAAAAATATTTTTCATTAAAAGTTGATTACTATAAAAAATATAATTGTTATAATTTAGATGATAAAATAAAAAGAACCTTGATTTTTACAAAAAATTTT
>CAZRIS010000041.1:3079-5211 GCA_964600205.1 uncultured Candidatus Peribacteria bacterium
TTGTTATAATTTAGATGATAAAATAAAAAGAACCTTGATTTTTACAAAAAATTTTGAAAAATAAAACAAATTATTATAATTTAATTAAGTATTATTAATAATAAAAAATTATGTCTACTCAATTAAAAGAAAAAAAAATTTCATTAGAATCTTTAGTAAAAAATATAAAAGAATACAATGAAAAATTAAATAAATGAGAAATTGAAAGTATAAAATTAAAAGATGATAAATTAAATTTAACTCTTATATCAAGTGAAACATATAATTATTTTCAAGATTTAGCAGAAAACATAGAAATATACAAAGAAATTATTTCTAGACAAAATAAAGATGATTTTGTTGATTGAAATGAAATTTTATCTAAATTTAATATTTTAATCTAATAAATGTATAAATTAAAAATTCACAAAAGTGTAGAATCAGATTTAAAAAAATTGGATAAAATAACTTTAAAAAAATTCGAAAAAAAATTAAAACAAATTTTAATTTATCCAGAATTATGAAAAGATTTATGAAATAAAAATTGAATTAACTTAAGCTGATATAAAAAAATATATTTTGATAATAAAAAATATAGAATTGTTTATAAAATAGAAAAAAATGAATTATTTATTTATATTGTATCTGTTTGAAAAAGAGATAATATGCAAGTATATAAAATGGCTTTACAAAGAATAAATGTAAACAAAAACTAAGCTAAATTTAGCTTAGTTTTTGTTTTATAAAATTCAAAATATTTTCTTTAAAAATTTTTTCATCAAATTTTAAAGCATTTTCTCTTATTTTTTTAGGATTAAAGCTCATTTTTTCAAAATTTTCTATTGCTTTATTTAGAGATTTTTCTGTTTGTTCTTCAAAAAATATTCAAGTTTCAGAATCTATTACAGTTTCCAAAGCTCATCATTTTTTAAGAGCTATAACTGGAGTTCAACAAGCTTGAGCTTCAACTGGAACTATTCAAAAATCTTCTTCTACAGGAAATAAAAAAGCTTTTGCTTTCTCAAATAATTTGACAGTTTCTTTTCTTGAAATATTTAATTTCCAAATTATATTTTCCTTTGATTTCTTTTTCAATTCTTTATAAAGTTTGTTAGGAGTATTTGTTACTAAAATTATTTTCTTTCAATTTTTATTAAAAGCATCTACTATTAAATCAAATTTTTTATATGGAATACATCTTCAAACATATAAATAATAATCATCTTTTTTTTCTTCTAAATTAAATTCTTCTATATTCACTGGTGGATAAATAACACTAGCTTCTCTAGAATAATATTTTTTTATTCTTGAGGCTGTATTTTTAGAGTTTGCTAGAAAAAAATCTGCTCTTTGAGCTGCTACAAAATCCCATTGTCTAAGATTATGAATAAGTCTTGGAGCAAATTTTTTTCAAATAAAATTTAGTATTCCTCCAAATTCCATCATATTTAAATACTCATGATAATGACTCCAAAAATATCTAGTAGGAGTATGACAATAAACAATATGAATAGTTTCAGGTTTTGTTATGACTCCCTTACTTTCAGCCGAAGAACTAGAAATAACTATATCATAAGAACTAAGATCAAAACTCTCAAAAGCAAGAGGTCTTAAAGTTAAAGCAAGTTTATGAGATTTATTTAAAAAAGGAATTTTTTGTATAAAACTAGTTGTAATTTTTTTTCAATCAAAAACAGGATTATTTTCTTGAAAAAATACAGAAGTAAAAATATCAGCATTTGGAAAAATTTCTAAAAGTTTTGCTAAAACTTGTTCAGCTCCTCCCCAATCTTTTATCCAATCACAAACTATTGCTATTTTTTTTTCTTTCAATAAATCCATAGTATGAAATTTTTTTTAATAAAAATATTTTATTTTTTGATTTTTAAAATTTTTAGATAAAATTTGAAAAAATTTTATTTTAAAAAACTAAATATGCAAATTTTTTGACTAGAATTAAATAAATTAAAGTATGAAGATTTTTTAAATTATTTAAAAAATTTTTTACAACAAGAAAATAAAGAACAAAAAATAATTTTTACACCAAATCCAGAAATTTTATTAAAAACTTTGGAAGATAAAGAATTTAAAGATTTATTACAAAAAGCAGATTTTTTGACTATTGATGGAATTTGAATCTATATTTGAGCTCA
>CAZRIS010000042.1:0-5143 GCA_964600205.1 uncultured Candidatus Peribacteria bacterium
AATTAATTTGCTAACTAGCTTATTATTTTTTTTTAATTAGTCAAAATTATTCTTCTAAAATTAATTTATAAACAGATGATAATTCATCATTATAAACTTCTCAATATAAAATTTCATTTTTTTCTTCTTCAGTAATAAAATATTCATTTCAATTAATTATTTTATATTTTAAATTATATCAAAATTTTTGTAAAAATCTAATTGTTGAAATTTTATAAGAAACTTCAGTTTTAGGTAATTCAAAATACTTTTTATACAAATTCATTAAAATAGTTCAATATCATTTTCATCTAAAAGATTCATCAATTTTTTTATATAAATGTGATTCATCTTCATAATTATACATATAAAAAATTCAAGGTTCAATTCTTCAAATTTCATATCAATTATTATCTTCAAGAGTTATTTTTTTATCTTCTTTATTAATATTAATTTTTATTTTTAATTTTTTTTCTATTTCTTCAATATTATTTAAATCAATTAAATCTATAATTTTTTCTTTATTTTCTTGTACTTGTATAAATCATTCTTTTTTATCTAAACTTCACAATCATTCTTTTTCTAAAATTTTATCCCAATATTCAGGATCTGTATTATTATTATCTATTTTCATAATTTTTTAAACTTTAAAGTCTATTAATTTCTTCCCAAGCTATTTCTCAACCAGCTATTTGATCAAAAAGTATTTTATCTAATTTTTCTAATTTTTGTAAAACACTATAATTTATAGGATTTTTTCCTATATTTTCTTCATTTACAGTCAAACTTCTCTCTAAATTATAAGTAAAATCCGCATTAAATTTTCATCAAACTCTTTCTACTTTTATATCAAATAAATCACAAAAAGCTTTAGGAATATCTAAACTTAATTGATTAGATAAACTAATTATAACATTTTTTTCTTCTTGTGTAAAATTAATTCAATCTCTTTTTAATAAATGTTCTATTTTATATTCTTTTTTTCATAATAATAGAATTTTCTCTTTTTGTTTTTCTTCAATTTTTATATCTCAAGTTTTTACTTCATAGTATTTTTCTAAATGAAGCTGAACTTCTACAGTTCTTCAATCATTATAAACCAAAATCAAACTTCAATCTCTATAACCATTTTCCCTATTTGCTTTTCTAAAAATATTTTGTATTTTATCCTCAAACCTTATTGATTTTAAATTTCAAGAATTTATTTGTTCTTTTAAAAATTTTATTGTTTTTTCCTCTAAATCATAAAAATTTTTTCATTTTATAGTTGCTCTAGCTCAATCTGAAATACTCTCTACAACTCAACCATATTTTCTTATAACTTTTTCATAAGTTCTTTTTAATCACTTTGCAGGTCAAATGTTTATTAAATTATTATTTTTAAATTTTTCCTCTATAAATAAAGTAGTTTCTTTTCATTTTTCTTGTAATTTTTTTATGTTTGGTAAATAAGTTTTATAAATAAGTTTTAAAAACTCTAGAAGTTTCTTTAATTCCTTTAAGTTATCTAAAGGAAAATTTATTTCTTTTAAATAAGATAAATATTCATTATTTTCTATTTTATCTCAATTATAAATTTTTCTTGTAGTATCCATTGCTAATTCTAAATAATTCTCAATATTTTTTTCATCCAAATTCTCAGAATTTTTTGGTATATATAAATTTAAGAAATCTTTTAAATAAAATTCTTGATTATTAATTTTTATTCTAAAACTTTTTTTCAAATCTATACTTTTATCATTTCAAATTCTTCTAAAAATTTCATCTATAATTTCTTCATTCCAAATTGATACATTATAAGCTGAAGAAGTAGATGTAATAAATTCTATATTACTTTTTTCTAAATCATCTTTTATTCATTGTAAAACATTTTCTGCAAAAATTTGATAATTTAATTTTAATTCACTCATTTTTTTATTTTCATTATTAGCTTTTTGTTTTTTCAAAAAATAATGAAATATTTCAACCAATAAATGAAAACTATTTATATCATTTTTAAATAAAAATTCTAATTTTTCAATATTTTTCTTTCACTTCAAATTAAATAATGTAAAATAATTTTTAATATCATTAAATTGATTTTTAACCAAATTTTTATAATCTTCTAATTCATTTTTATATTCTTCTGCAATTTTTTCACCTTCCAAAATATTTTTTATTTTCTTAAATTTATATTCTGCAAATTCTTCTATATTTTCTAGTAAAAAATTTTCATTTAAATCAAATCAATTTTCTTTAAACTCCAAAATATATTTCAAAAAAATTTTTAATCTTATTTCTGAATCAAGTCTTTCCCATAAATCAAAATCTATTTTTTTCAAAATTTCTTCTTTTCAAGTTTTTTCATCTAAATTTTTTAAAAATTCTCAGTCTTCTTCAAAACACTTTTTTCATAAACTTTCTAAAAAATTTTTTAGTTTTATATCTTTTATTTCAGATATATTATCATTTTTTGGTTTTTCTCTTGTCAATTTTTTATTAAATTCATTATTATACTCTCTAAAATCTGAAATTATTTTTTCTATAAGTTTATTATTTTCAGTAAATTTTCAATTTTCATCAAAAATATTTTCTAAAAAATATTTTAACAACTCTCATCATTTTTCAAAAAGTAAAAAATTATTTTTACTAAACAAAAATTTTTTTACCTCTTCTCTATCTATAATTATTTTTATAAATTCTTTATCAAATGAAATATTTTCCCTATTTTTAGCAAAAGTTTTTTCTAAAATAAAAATATAAAAGAAACTTTCTATAAATATTTTTTTTATCCTATCAAAAATTTTTTCATCTCTATTTGGACTATTAAGCCAAACAGAAAATTGTCTTGATAAATAAGAAAATTGCTCTTTTATCATTTTTGATATATTTTGCTTTATCAATATTTCTTTATTTTGTAAAGCTCACAAATTATCTATATTTTTATAAATAACTTTTGCATAAGATCTTTGATATAAAGTTATAAGATGATCCAAAATAAGATTTTCATCTTCATAAAATTTTTCTCATAAAATTTGATTTTGTAATCATTGATTTAATAAAATTTTTTCTATTTTTTCCTTTAAAAATTTATATTCACTTTCTATATCAAAATTTTTATCAATTAAAACTTTTTGGAGTTCCTCTCTTGTAAGAGAATCATCAAACAAAAATAAAGCTTTCAAAAAAATATCTTTTTTTTCTTTTATAATTTGCCTTAAAATACTTCTTTTTTCTAAATTATTTTTTTGAGTTTTTTTAGATGATTCTTCTTTATAAGCTTTTAAAATAATTTTTAAAAAAGCTCTTATATATCAAGAAAATTCTCTTTCTAGTCTATCATTAAATTTTTTATTAAACTCTCTTTTATCATCATAATATCTATAATTTCAAATAATTCTATGAAAAATTCTTGAAACATTTTCATTTTTTTCTTTCAAAAAATTTATATTTTTTGTCAAAATAATTTTAAAAACTCTTTTTGCTTTTTTTATAAATTCTTCATCCAATTCAAAATCTCATATTTTTTCTTCATCTTCTAAATAATAAGAAACTAACTTAAAAATATCTTCTTCTTCTAATAATTTACTAATTGTTTCTCAAACTAATTTTACAAAAATAGTTTCTTGTTTTAAATCATCTTCTAATAAATTTTTAACTTCTAAAAATTTTTTTATTTTTCTAGGTCAAGCCTCTGTAATTTTAAAATTTTTTTCAGGAAATAATTTTTTTATTTCTTTTAATGCTTCATTTCTAGTTTTTTCATCACTAGCTTCTATTTCAAAAAAAGGAAGAATTTTACTATTATCATCATAAGTTTCTCAATCATTTTCATTTTTTTCTAAATACTCATCAAAAGCAATTTTTACTTTTTTTCAATTTATTTCAAACTCAAACTCTTGTCTTTTTTTTCTTGTTCTTTTTATTTCTTTTAAATTATATTCAGTTTCTAATTCTTTTTCAAAATCAGGACTAACTTCAGTTTCATATTCTAAAGTAGTTCCATTTTCTTGTTCTTTTTTTATTGTAAAAATATTTTTTTCTTGTTTATCTTTTTCAGTTTCTTTTCTTATTCTAATCAAATAAATTCAAAGTTTATATAATTTACTTTCTTTTTTATCTTCTTTATCAAAATATCTAATATCTTCTAATTCTCAATTAAAAATTTCTTTTCACCCAAAAGTATCTATTATTTTTTGTTTTAAAGAATTATGAAAACTTTTTATTTCATTTCTATCTTTTGAATCTAAAAAAACTTTAAATTCTACTTCTATTTGAGGATTTTCTTTTAAATTATCAAAAAATACTTCCATATTTTTTTTTATTTTTATTAAATATATTCTATTATACCTATAAAAACAAAAAAAGCAAGTTATAAAAAACTTAGCTTTTATAAAGATAAAATATTTTTTACTAAAGCTTTATTATCATAAGGAAATTTATAATTCTCTAAATATCTAATAATAGCATAATAAATATCACAAATTTGATTATTTTCAAAAATAAAAGCATTTCATTCAACTTTTTGAGCATTAAATTCCTCAAGTAGGGCACTTATATGATGTTTTTTATATACAATAGGAACAACTCACATTTTCAAAAATTTCATAATACTTTCCTCTTCTCCATCAGAAACAATAGCATCAAATCATTCATCATAAATATCATTATTTGTAACAATAATATTTTTTGCATCTAAAACAATTTTTTTATCAGTTTTTATTACAAAATTTCAAGGTAAAATTTTTAATGCATCAATAAAAATAGAATCAATATTTTTATTATCTAAATACACTACAAAAAAAGCTTTTTTATTATCCTTTAATCAGAGTTTATTTAATAAAAGAGCTTTTTTTTCTTTTTTCTTTTTTAAAATATTTGTAAAATTCATATTTTTCTATTCAAAAATAAAATCTAAATAAATTATATCATAAAAAAAGGACTTTTGCCAAAAAAAACAAATTGACTTTTAATAAAAAATATAAAAAAATAAATTTGAGTTTTTAGTTTTTTAAAGTAAAATTCGAAAAAATTTTAAAAAATAAAACTAATAATAAATGAAGAATTTTTGGCAAGAACAAATAAATAAATATGGGAAGCTTTGTATGCTTGCACCTATGGATTGATATGGAGATTCAGCTTACAGACAAGTAGTAAAAAAAATTGCTCCACATGTTATTTGTGT
>CAZRIS010000043.1:0-5085 GCA_964600205.1 uncultured Candidatus Peribacteria bacterium
AATAACAAAAAAATAGCTTAAACAAGCTATTTTTTTGTTGTTATTTCAATAATTTTTTTATAAATTTTTCATCTTTTCTCCAATTTTTTCTTACCTTTACTCTCAAAGCTAAAAAAACCTTTTTTCAAAAAATTTTTTCTAATTCTTCTCTTGACTCTTTTCAAATCTTTGATAATAAACTTCAATTTTTTCAAATTATTATATATTTTTGACTATCTGTTTCTGTATAAATATAAGCAACAATTCTAAGTAAATCTTTTCAATCTTTTTCTAAACTTAAATCTTCAATTTCCTCAACTGCAACAAAAGTACTATGAGGTAATTCTTCCTTTGTATTCAAAAAAACTTTTTCTCTTATGACCTCACTTATTCTAAAAAACATATCTTGCTTTGTATAAATATCTTCTGGAAATAATAAATTTCAAGTTTTTAAATATGACTTAATTTTTTCTAATAATTTATCAAATCATTCTTTAGTAATTGAACTAATAGCTATAGAATCTTTTGGAATTTCTTTTTTCTTCTTATCTATTTTTGTATAAACTTTTATAATTGGAACTTTTAGTTTAGAAACCAAACTTTTAATATATTTTTCTTCCTCTCATCCCTCTCTAGAAGAATCAATAAAATACAATACTAAATCTGATTCATTTAAAGAATCAATTGCTACTTTATTTATCTCTTCATTAAAAATTTTATTTGATTTATGAATTCAAGGAGTATCAAAAAAAATTATTTGAGAATCTCTGTCATTATAAATAGCTAAAACTCTTTTTCTAGTAGTTTGAGGAATATTTGAAGTAATACTTACTTTTTCTCATAAAAGAGAATTTATAAAAGTTGATTTTCATACATTTGGTCTTCAAATTATAGCAACATATCAAACTTTTTTTTGTTTTGTTAAATCTGATGTATTTTTCAAAATTTCCTGTAAATCTAATTCTTTCATTTTTTTATTTTTATTAAAATAATAAGTTTTAGATTAATTATTTTTTTACTTTTGTAAAGGCAAAAAAACTTTTGACAAAAAAAACTTTTTTTATAAAATACTTTGGACTTTTTTAAAAGTCTTAATTTTATATCCTTCTTTTTGTTAAATACAAAAAGATATTAACCCAAAGGAATTATGGCAAATTATGAGTTTATGGGGATCATAAACCCAAAATTATCTGAAGAAGATAGAAATAAAACAATAGACAATTTAAAATCTATTTTCGAAAAATATTCTGCTAAAATTACAAAAGAAGATATTTGGGCAGAAAGAAAACTAGCTTATAAAATAAATTGATCAGATACTGGTTATTATGTTTTATATGAACTAGAACTAGATTGAAAAAACATAAAAGATATCTCAAAAGAAATAAATCTTGATAGAAACATTTGGAGATATATGTTTACAAAAATAGATTAATTTTATAACTAAGAAAAATAATATGAGAACAGTAAATAAAGTTATACTTATTGGTAATGTTACAAGAGATCCTTCTGTAAAAACTACTGAAAGTGGTAAAAAAGTTGCTATGTTTACTATAGCTACAAATAGATATTTTAAAGATGCTAATTGAGAAAATAAATCTGAAGCAGAATTTAATAATTGTGTAGCTTGGGGAAGTTTAGCTGAAAGAATTGAAAAATATCTTAAAAAAGGTAAATTAGTTTATGCTGAATGAAGATTAAAAACTAGAGTTATTGAAAAAGAAGATGGAAACAAAATTTATAAAACAGAAGTTGTTGTTTCAAATTTAATTTTCTTAAATAAAAAATCTGATTTTGAAAATGTAGCTTCAGATGATTCTAATGAAGAAGAAGATGTTTTTTAATTAATTTAAATTAAAAAAATAAATTACCAGCTTATAAACTAAGTTGGTTTTACATCCAAAATTTATTATTAACAAAAATATTATGGCAAAAAAAACATGTCCTTTAGATGGACAAGATATCAATTATAAAAATGTTGAATTATTAAAAAAATATATTACAAAATTTGGAAAAATAGTTCCTAGATATTATTCTTGAGTTAGTTTAAGAAATCAAAAAAAATTAGCAAAAGCTATTAAACAAGCTAGAATAATGGCACTTCTTCCTTTTGTAAAAAAATATGATCCTAATTATGAAGGATAAAAATGATTTCATTTAGAAATCATTTTTTTTATTATACATAAAAAATACAAAAAATCTTTTGCTTTTTTTACTTTTTTTTATAAAATCTAGCAGACAAAAACCATAAACAATAAAAAGGTTTTTTGTTTGTATTTTATTTATTTAATAAATTGTGTTATGGCAAGTTTTAGTATTGAGGCTCAAGTAAGAGCACAAGATGAGAACTGTAAACACTTAAGAAAAGAAAAAATACTTCCTTGAGTTGTTTATGGTAAAAATCAAGAACCTATTAGTTTAAAAATGAATTATTCAGATTTTTTAAAAGTATTTAAAGATGCTTGAGAATCTACTATTATTGATTTAAAAGTAGGTAAAAAAAATATAGAAGTTGTAATTCATGATTATCAATTAGAACCTGTTACTTGAGATTTTATTCATGTTGATTTTTATGCTCTTACTAGATGAGAAACTTTAACAACAAAAGTTCCTTTAAACTTTGTTTGAGAATCAGAAGCTGTTAAACAAGGTGGAATTCTAGAAGAATTAACTAAAGAAATTGAAATAAAATGTTTACCAAAAGATTTAGTTGATCATTTTGATGTTGATATTTCTAGCTTAAAAGAATTTGGTGATAATATAAAAGTTTCAGACTTAAATTTATGAGATAAATATGAAATTTTAACTCCTAGTGAAGAAGTAATTGCACTAGTTGCAGCACCTAAGAAAGATAAACAAGAAGAAGATGAAACTTCTTCTGAAGAAGAAACAAATGAAGAAAAATAATTTTTGATAAAAAAGCTTTTTTAGTTATACTAAAAAAGCTTTTTTATTTAATAAAATAATAATTATGGAAATAAAAATTTATTGAAACAATAAAGATAGTGAAAAATTATTTAATATAGTTAATTTATCATTAGAAGAATTATGACTTAGTGATTTTATAAAATTAGAAAAAACTACAAATGAAGAATTAAAAAATGAATTAAAAATAACAAAAGAACCAGCTTTAATTATAATAGAAGAATCTATTGATTTTAAAGATATAATATTTGAATGAATGGTTCCAGAAGAAAATGAAATAAAATCTATGCTTGTAAGCATTATTTGATGAACAGAAGATTCTTGTGCTCCAAGTTCTTGTTCTAGTTGCTGAAGTGCTTCTGTATGTTGAGTTTAAAATTAGCTTTCCAAAGCATATCATAAATATTTTTCAAGCTCTCTAATTCAAATATTTTTAGTACTTGAAATTGGAAAAATATCTTGTCAAAAAAATATTTCAGAAGCCAAAGCTTTACTTTTTGCTATTTCACTTTTACTTAATCTATCAACTTTTGATAAAACTATAACAACAGGTAAATCAAGCTCCAAAATATATTTATACATTTCTATATCTGCTTTTTGTGGTCAAATCTTAGAATCTATAAGAATGACCACTTTTTTTATAAAATCCTTTCTAGCATCTAAATACCAAGAAATTAAAGCATCTAGTTTTTGTAAAACTTCCTTTCATAATTTTGCAAATCAATATCCAGGTAAATCTGTAAAATAATATTTATTATTTACTAAAAAAATATTTGCTGTTTTTGTTTTTCAAGGCTTTGAAGAAGTTTTAACTAAATCTTTTTTATGCATTAAAGCATTCATCAAACTTGATTTCCCTACATTTGATCTTCAAACAAAAACTATTTCCTTTCTATCATCAAAAAATACTTCATTATCATCAATAAAAACAGATTTTAAATATTTAGCTTCTTTTATTTTCATTGTTTTTTGATTTAATTATTAAAATATGATAATATTATATAGAAATATATTAAAAGTAAATTTTTAAAAATGGAAAATCAAAAATTAGATCAACAAAAAATAAGAGCAAATGCTATTTCAGCTTATTTATTACTTTTTATATCACCTGCTTTTTTATTAAATAAACAAGATCCTTACTTAAATAATGATTTCGTTAAAAGTCATACAAAAGTAGCTTTTTTAATACACTTAGCAATACTTCTTACTCTAATTATTTTTATATTTATATGAACTAAAATAAATATAAGTATTTTTTGATATACTCTAGATCAAATAATAGCTATAAGTTTATTTTTTATTTTTACTAGCTTATTATGATTATGAATAATCAAAGCAAGAGCATGAGAGAAATTTAAATTATGAGATAGTATTGAATTTTATAAAAATAAATGATTTATAAAATTAAATCAAGATTGAAAAATAGAAGAACAAGAAAAATTAAATATAATAATGTCAAAAATACCTTTTTTGTGATTCTTAACCTATGCTAAAAATAAAAATAATAAAATTATAGAAAATAATATTAAATTAAATTCTATAATTACTTTTATAATCACATCACTATATATTTTTTGAAATAAAAATCTAGCTAATTTATTTTTACTTTTTTATATAATTTATATTGTTTTTTCTGCTATAAATTTATTCTCACAAAATAAAATAATAAGTTTTAATTTAGATAAAATCCCCAATTTTCAAAAATTAGAAATATACTATGATTCTTTAAAAAAATACTTATTAAATTATTTATTTAATAAAAAAGATTTTAAAAATTTTTCACAAACAATAGAAAATATAGAAAATAAAAAAAATCAAGATAATGATTTATTAAAAAAAGAAATAGAAGAAAAAAATAGTTTCAAACTTCCAAAAATTATTATCTATATTCCAATATTAAATTTAATCAGCTTATTCAATTATAATTCAAAACAAAAAATTCATATAATAAATGGAGCTTTGATAAGTATTTTTTTCATATTAATAATAATTTTATCTTATCTAAAAAAAATAGATTATAATTATTTATTATTTCTTTTATTTCCTATTTTTGCTTGATTATGAGAACTTTTAGCTTGAAATAATATTTATAAAATCCCTTTTTTATTTAAAATTTTTGAATTTTTATCATTTTCAAAAAATAAAACCAAACAAAAAATACAAAAAATAAAAGAACTTTCAAAA
>CAZRIS010000044.1:0-5057 GCA_964600205.1 uncultured Candidatus Peribacteria bacterium
AGCTTATTGCAAAAGTCCTCTCAAAAAAATTTTTGAGAGGTTTTTATAAGTTCTGAGGATGTTTTTTGGAGGATTAAATGCATAATTTTTTAAATATTTTTTATAAAATCAATACTAAAAATATAAACTAAATTTTTATCTTCAGAATAAACTAATCTATTTAAAATAAAAATTTTTTCTATTTCATATCACAAACTTAAATATTTTTTTAATTTTTCTTTTCATTTTCTACTAATTGCTTGAATAATTTTTCAATTACTATTTTTAAAAGCCCATAATTCATCATTTATAAAAACTTCTTCTCAAATTTGATTAAAATTTTTTATATTTTTTCATTTATTCCATCAAATATTTACATCTTTTAATCAAAAAAATAAAGTTAATTCACTATTTTTTTCTTGTTTATTATCTATTTTTCAAATAAAATAATTTTTATTTTGTTCTTTTAAAATTTTATAAAAAATATTATCTTCTATTCAAAAACATAAAATATCATTTTTTGCTCTTGTTAATCAAACATAAACTAATCTTAATTGTTCTTCACTAAAATTTACTCAGAAGTTTTCATCAAAAATAAAAGCTATACTTTCAAATTCCTTTCATTTTGTTTTATGTAAAGTAGAAATTTTTATTCTTTTTTCCTCTAAATATTCATCAATTTCTATTTCTTTTATAAAATCTATAAAACTCTGTAAATATAATTTTTTTCTAAATTCAAAATATTTATCCAAAATTAAATCTAGTTTTTTAGTATTTTTATTTATTCAATATTTTTCTTTTATTTTAGTAAAAATACTAAAAACTTCCCCTTTTTCAAAAAACTCTTTATTTCTAAATTTTAAAGTTTTTAATAAAATATTCAATTCTAATAAATGCTTTATTTTATATCAAATATCTGATAAAATTATTTCATTTTCTTCTCAAATATCATCTAAATATTTTTTTATTTGTAAAGCTTTTTCATTTGTAAAACAAAAAATTCAAATATCATTTTTATTTTTATAAATTTTTAAGATTTTATCAATAATTCAAAATAAATTTTTTCAATCATAAAATTGTATAATTCAAGAATTATTTTCAAATAATCATAATTGATTTTCTTTTTTTTCATAAGAAATAATCTTTGATTTTTTTAATCTATTTTTAGAAAACTTTTCAATAAAACTATTTGTCAAATTTACAATATCTTTATTAGACCTAAAATTTATACTTAATTCAAATTTTTCTGCATTAAACTCTTTTTCAAAATTTTTTATATATCAAATCTCACTTCATCTAAATTCATAAATATTTTGATCATCATCTCAAACAGCAATAATATTAGCATCTGATTTTTCTTTTATTGCTTTTATAAGCTCAAATTGTTCTTTATCTATATCTTGAAATTCATCAACTAAAATAAACTTATAAGACAAATTTTCTTCTTGTTCTTTTATATATTCACTTGCTTTTTTTATAATATTTCTATCTTGCAAATCTCATTTTAATCATAATTTTTTAAAACTATAAGAATGAAAAGTTTCAATTTCCAATCAAAAAGCTTCATTTCATAAAAAATTTTTCAATCTTTCTTTTATTTCTTGCTTTGCAGTTCTTGAAAAACTAAGCATTAAAAATTGATTTAATTTTACTCAATCAAGTAAAATTAAACTTGCAACTTTATGAACTAAAACTCTTGTTTTTCAACTTCCAGGTCAAGCTAAAACCAAAATATTTTTATTTTTTGTTTTTATAATTTCCTTTTGTTCTTCTGTTAAATCTTTTACTATCTTTTCATATTTTTCATTTGTAATAGGTCTATCTATAATTCATTTTCTATTTTTAAAATATTTATCTTTAAAATCATTTATTTTTTGTATAAAATAATCTTTTATATAACTAGAAGGAGAATTATTTTTTTCTAATTTTTCAATATATTCACCCAAAAAATGAACTTGATTTATCTTTGATTTATAAAAATCTTTTAATATCTCATAATCTTCTGCTCTAAAAAAATCTTTTATTCTATCTTTTTTTTGTATTTTAAAGAAAGTTTGATAAACAAAAATTCCAGAATCAACTTTCAAAATTTCTAATTTATGTCAAAATAAAAGTATTTTTTCTATAAAATGAATATTTATATTCTCATCTATTTCTAATCTTTTTAAAATATTTTGTATTTCTAAAATTGAAGTTTCAATATTTATAAAACTATTTTCTTTTTGATTAGCTCAAATTTTATTTTCCAAACTAAATTTAATAATTTCATTTAAAGAATAAAAAACATTTTCAAAATCTTTCTTTATTTTTTCTAAACTTATATCAAGAAAAATTATATTATTTTTAAATCTTAAATATTTTTTTGATTGCAAATAATAAATTATTTTTTCTATTTCTTGAAAACAAGTTTTTCTTCTAACAGAAGTTGACAATTCTTTATTTATTTCTTTTAAATCAAAAATATTATTCTCAATATTTTCATCATAATTTTGCTTTAATTTTTCTATTATAAAATCAAAAATTTTTTGGTATAAATTTATATAATTTAAAGATTTATTTTTTCATCAATGAATATTAAAAATCAAATTTAAATCATTATCTTTTTCAAGAATTCAAATTTCTCTTAATTTTGTAATATAATTTTCAGCTTGTAATAAAATATATCTAAAAGATTCCTCTTTATCAAAATCATCTGCTATAACATTAACTATATCTTCTAAAGTTAATTTTTCTCAATTAAATATTTCTTTTAAAATTTTTTTAGAAATTTCTTTATCTTTTTCAGTATAATTTGTTATTTTATCTATTTTTTCAAATCATTTTATCAAATTATCCATTTGTTTTGAAGTAGCAAAAATTCTTGTTTTATTAAATAGTCTTTTTATAAAACCTTGTTTTTCAAGTAAATATAAAGCTGTTTTTATTTTATTTTCATAATCATTTTCATTTGTATCAAAACCTGCTTTTTTAGCTATTTCTTTTGGTCATATTGAAAAATAATTCTTTCTTTGTTTCTTTAAAACTGATAAAATAGATTTGATTTCTTTATCATCAATTTCAGAGCTTTTTATAAGTCTAAAATTTTTATCTAAATCATCTTTATTATACAAAATAATACATTCTGCTTTTTTTCAATCTCTTCATGCTCTTCAGGCTTCTTGAATATAATTTTCAATTGAAGAAGAAATTTCATAATGAATAACAAATCTGACATTATCTTTATCTACTCACATTCAAAAAGCATTTGTAGCAATAATTATTTGCTTTTTTCATTCTATAAAACTTTCTTGAACTTGATTTTTATCATCTTTATCCATTTTTCAATGATAAAATCAACAATTAAAATTATATTCTGAATTTGATAATTTCTCAGATAATTTTTGAGCTTGTTTTGTAGTTCTAACAAAAATAACAGTTGTTTTTTCTTTTACTCTATTTTTTAAAATATTAACTAATTTTTCAAATCTATCTTTTTCATCATTTATTTTTACTACTTCATAAGTCAAATTATCTCTTTTAACATCTCAAATAAAATCTATAAATTCTTTATTTAATTCTTCTTTAAAATATTTTTTTATATCATCAATTACATCTCTTTTAGCTGTAGCAGTAAAACAAGAAATATTTACATCTCAAATATTTTCTTCTCAAACTAATTCTTTAACAAACTGTCCTATAAACATATAATCTGTCCTAAAATCATGTCCCCATTTTGAAAAACAATGGGCTTCATCTATAACTATTCTATTTATTTTTCTTGTCTGTAATAAATCTTTTATTGTAGAATTTCTAAGAGTTTCTGGAGCTAAATATAATAAATTTATTTCTCAGGAACTCACTTTTTCCAAAACTTCTTTTCTTTCAAGAGGACTTAAAAGTCAATTTATATAAGCAGAATTTAAAATTCATTTTTTTTGTAAAGAATCTACTTGATCTTTCATCAAAGATTGCAAAGGAGAAATAATCAAAGTTAAACTTCAATTTTGCTCTGCTTCCATCAAGGCTGGCAACTGAAAAGTAATAGATTTTCATCCCCCAGTAGGAAAAATAACCAAAACATCTTTTTTATCTAAAGTAGTTTTTACTACATCTTTCTGACTAATTACTCATCAATAAATATCTCTAAATTCTTTAAATTTCCAATAATTTTTAGTTTTAAAAGAATTTCTTAATTTATCTTTCCAATTTAATTCATAATTTAAATTATTTTTCCATTCAGGATTAAAAAACTTATTTAAGTTTTTTTCTAAATCTAAAAAACTTTTACAATAATTACAATTATTACATTTTGATTTTCTTAAATTTTCAAAAAAATCTAAAATATTTGAAAAATTTCTTCTAATCCAAACAGGAAATAAAATATTTTTATAACTTAAATTTTCTAAATTTAAAATTGAAAAACTATAAGCTAAAAATAAAGAATTTTCATCTTTTAATTTTTTAAAATCTACATTTTTACAAACTTTATTTTTTAACCTGTTATGTAAAACTTTATTTAAATCTAATTCTTTAAAATAAAAATTATTATATTTTTCTAAATACCTAAAAAAAGAAGAAAACCTAAAATTATTTTTTAAAATAGTAAAATAAATATTTTGAATTTCAGCATCAAAATTTAAAAATTTTTCCACTATATCTTCAAATAATTTTTTTGTATTTTTTGCATCTTCCAAAGGATTATTTTTTATTGTTTTTGTTATTTTATAATCTTTTAAAAGTTTATGATAAGGTCTTTCTATAAAAAATAAACTTGATAAAAAAAGTGTATCTATTATATCTTTTTTAAAATTTTGATAATCAATTTTTTTTTCTTTTGATAATTCTTTTAAGTCATGATTAAAAATATTATGCCCAACCAAAAAATCATATTTTAATAAATTTTTATTAAAATATTCTAAATCTTCTCATAAATACTCTTTATTTTTTTCATCAACAAATCAGATTTTTTTTATTCTATTTTGAGAAGAAGTAGTAGTTTCTAAATCAAAAAATAAAAGCATAATTTTTTATTTATAAATTATACTTTTATTTTAGCAGAATATTAGGAAAATAGCAAATTTTTAGTAGACCACCCACTA
>CAZRIS010000045.1:0-1943 GCA_964600205.1 uncultured Candidatus Peribacteria bacterium
CCAAATAGTCTCTTTTTCTAAATCTACATTCAACCTAATTTCTCCATTTTCAGCTTGATATATTTTTAAGTTTTTATCCATTTTTTTTTATTTTATTTATCTAAAACTTCAATTTCACCTAATCAAATCCATCAAACTGGATTATTATTTTCATCCAAATAAATAGTTTTATCTCACACTCATAATCTTCTAGATTCTTTTAACCAATCTTTTCAAGTTTTTTTATAAACTTCTTCTAATAATTCTTCCCAAAAAATTTTATAAGCACCTGACTTTTTATGCATTCATATTTTTATAGGAAAAATTCAAGAATTATATTTTTCATCTAAAATATCCAAAAAATCATAAGATATCTTGGTATTATCAAATAATTTTTCTTCTCTAGCTACTAAAATATTTGAATAATTTTCAATAAGTTTTTTTAAATTATTTATATCTATTTGTCATTTCAAATCTTTTATAATTATTTCGAAATTTCAAGCTATAACTGTTTCTAAAATTTGAGGAACTCATTTTTTTGATTTTCAAAATTTTTTTGGTTTTTGTATCATTGAAATTTCTTGAATTTCTAATTCTTGATTTTCTATTTTTACATCTTCAAATTGCAAAAAAGCAAATAATTCTTTTTTAAAATTTTCATTTTTATTAATATTTTCTAATTTTCTTGCTTTATCTTTATAATTAAATCAATTTATTTTATTTAATTCTTCAAATAAAAATATTGTTCTAAAAATTCCTTTCAAGCTACTTCAAGGAATAAAAATTTCTTTATTTATTCAAAATCTAGAAAATCTTTTTATTTCTCAAACATTATTTTTATTTCAATCTTGCAAAATATAATTTTTTGCTTGATCTCAAATATTGATTTCTTCTTTTACTTCATATTTTTCTAAAAAATCTTCAATATAATTTTCATAAAAATCTTGTTTTAAATTTTCTAGACTTTTAAAATCTCAATTTTCTATTGAAAAAATAATTTTTTTAAATAAATCTAAATCTTTTTCAGCACAAAAATTAAGCCACTTTCTATCTAAAACTTGTATTTCATCCCATGAGTAAAAACAAAAATAATCAAGTCTATCCAAAACTTCTCAATTATCTATATGAATTGGACTTATTATTTGGGCCTTTATTTTTATTATTTTTGAATTTAATTTCATATTTTTTGTATAAAAAACTAATCTTTTATTTCTATAATTTCTATTTGTCAATTTCATCTACTTACTCCTCAACCTAATCAAAAAGTATTTAAATACTTAATTCCCTCTTCTAAAATTTGTTCTAATTCTTCTTTTTTTATTCCATTTTCTCATTCAACAGGAGTCAAAACTATTTTACCTTCAAATTCAACTCAAGCAGGAACTCTTTCTATATGTCTAGGTGTAGCATTTCATTTTAAAAATCTTGGAACATTATTTTCACTTTTATCTTCAAAAAAATCTACACTTCATAAATTTTTAAACTTTTCTTTAAATTCTTTTGTTAATTCAAAATCACTAAAAATAAGTCTTGAAGAAATTTTTAAATTTTTTGTAGTCATTCAAAAAGATTTTGCTATAATTGAATCTTTATTATCACTTGGTCAAAATTTATCACTATAATCTCATCTTATCATTTCTAAACTAGCTCTCATTTTTCATTTTATACTACTTCATGGAATATAAGGTTCTCAACTTAAGGGATTTTTTACAACTTGAGAATCAATTCAACCAATTTTTAAACCTCAATCTCAAGCTCCTATATGAAGACCTGTTTTTAATATAATTTTATATTTTTTTGTAACTGGTTCTAAAAATTTTATTTTTGACATAATTTTTTAATTAATAAATAAAAATATTATTTTGCACTTGGATTAAAATATTTATGATAAGCAACAAAAACTTCTAAAAATTTTTGAAATTTATTTTTATCATTTATTTTTTTATAAATTGTTCTTAAAAATT
>CAZRIS010000045.1:2043-4954 GCA_964600205.1 uncultured Candidatus Peribacteria bacterium
ATTTGCATCAAAATTATTTGCATATTGTTCTAAAAACATAATTTATAAATTAATTATTAAAATATCTTTCTTTATATAAACTATCAATAATTCATAATAATAAATTATTGATTTTTTCTATTTTTTGTTTTTGTTTTCAAATTTCAAAATTCCTAATAAGCTCTCAAATATATTTTTTTAAGTTTTGAAATTCTTGTTTTTCCTTTGTTTCTCTATCATTTCTTTCAAGCATATTTAAAATTCTAGCTCAAATAAGTATTAAGTCTCAATAGTTATTTTTTTCTTGTTTTAAAATATCTCTAAATTTTGATAATTCTTCATAAATTCTATATTTTTGAGTATCTCAAATAATCATTTTTTCATCATCTATCTTAAAATTTTTTATTCAATCTTCAAAATCTATTTTTTCATCTATAAAAATTTTTGTAAAATCTTCTTCATAAATTGTTAATCATCTATATTTCAATAAATTATCCAAATTATTTATATCATTTTTAGCTTTACTTTCTGCTTTTGCTTTTTTTAATAAACTTTCTGTTTTTTCATCCATAGTTTTAAATGGAGTTTTTTCTTTAAAAATTCAAAGTCATAAAGAAAAATGTATTTTTTTATTTCAAGCTACAAAATTATTAAATTCTTCAATTAAAAAATTTATAAATTCTTGTCTTTTTGAAAAAGGTAGAATAAAAACAAAATCATCTCAACCTGAAAAAACTGTATAAACATTTTCAAAATTTTTTCTAATTTTTTCATCCAAATAAAATCCAAAAAATAATTCTAAAAATCTTGAAAATTGTGTTAATCTATTTATTGAATAAAAACTTTTTTTAAATTCTTTATTTTCTAAATCATAAGAAAAACCATATTTAAAGAGCAGACTCATTGCATCAATATCACCTTTTAACATACAAATATAATCAAGTCAATTTTCCTTATTTTTATCATCTTTTATAATTTCCTCAAAACTTTTTGTATCAAAATTTTTATTTTTTGGAACATATAAATTTATAGATTTTGAAATTATTTTATTTTCTTTTCAAAATAAATATTCCCAATTATTAAAAATCACAAATAATTCATTTTCAGATTTTTTATTGATTTTTTCAAAAAAATTTTTTTCATCCAAAATTTCTTCATTATAATCAAATTTTTCTTTATTTTTAAATTTCAAAGCTACTCAAAAACTATTTTTTACTATTTTTTCTCATAAATTTATTTCTTGTCTACAATTTTTACAAATTGCATTTTCATCATTTTCATCTTCTATGTTATCTAAATAATTTTGTTCACAAAATTTACATAATTTTTTAGAAGAAACATCTTTTTTTGTAAAAATTTTTTCCAAATTTTGTTTTGAATAAATTTGAAATTTATTTTTTGATAATTCATCAAAAATATCTACAAACACATCTTTTACATTATTTTTTTTGTTTATTTCAAAAATATCACTTATTTTATAATCTTTTGAAACTAAATTAATTTTTATATTTCAAGAAAATCTTTCAAGTAAAAAATCATTTATTTTCTCTCATAAATTTAATTTTTTAAAATTTTCTCATAATTTATCATAGATTATAACAAATTTTCATCAAGCATTCATTAAAATATTAGCTCTAGGTAGTCCTAAAATATCCAAAATATACTCCAAAACTGCTTCATTTAGTAATTGAACTCTAAGGGATCTTGCTCTCAATCTTTTTGAAATATATTTTTGTTTTTTTATTCAACCAAAAATATATTTTTGTATACTTGGAAAATCTCAAGCAATCAAGGTTATTTCTTCATTTTCAATATCTTTAGTAGAATAAGTTAAATTTTTTAGTTTTTCAGAAACAAAAAATTTATTATACAAAACAACAGCATTTGCAACAACTAATTTTGTATGATCATAAAGACTTAAATCAAATAATTTTCATTGATAAACATCACTAGGTACAAAACTAAAATATTTTTGTAATAGAATATCTAATTTATAAACAAAGATTTTTAATTTTTCCAAAGAATTTAATTCAATATTTTCATAAATCAAACTAACAAATTCTTCCAAAAATGAATTAGCTAGACCTGTGAAATCTGTTTTTTGCTTTTTTGGAATCAAATTTCAAATATTTTCTTTTGAAAGAGTTTTTGCTTCATAACAAAAATTATTTGTAAATTTTTTTTCTTTTGAAAAATCAAAAATATTTTCAAAAATTGAAGTTAATCATTGATTTCTAAAATTTGCTTTTTCTAGATTTTCTTCTTCATTTTCAGATAATCTATCTTTACTAGCCAGATTATCAGCCATATAAACACAAAAAATCATTTTTCTAAAATCTTTATCATAATTTTTAGAAAAATTAGAAAAATCTCTTCAATGATGTAAACTTCACAAAATAGCAATTTCTTTCCAAAAATCACTTTTATTTATTTTTTCAAGTTTTTCTTGTAAAGAATTATTTAATCACAAATTTTTTTCAATATATTCACTTCAATTTTCAAAAATATTTTTCAAATGTTCTGCATGAGATACTTCAAAATCATTTGTAATTCTAAAAAATCAGGCTCTAACAAAGAGTTTTCAGATATCATGTAAATAGGATGCTATAATTATTTTATATAAATTTTCCATATTTTCTAAAAAATTAATTTTATACTTATACACAATATATTATTTTTATAACAAAAGTCAAAAAAAGCTAGAAAAAATTTTTTCTAGCTTTTTTTTAATACCTCAAAAGGCTTTTTTTTAGTCTATTTATGAAAAAATTAAACATATATGATGTGACTAATTATCCTTCTGTTTCGATGCCTAAAAAGGCTTTCTTTTAGTCTATTTTTGATTTCCAAGAAGAAAGATATTCTCTTTGAAATGTTTCGATGCCTAAAAAGGCTTTTTTTTAGTCTACAAAAAAATAATGAAGATATACAA
>CAZRIS010000046.1:0-4911 GCA_964600205.1 uncultured Candidatus Peribacteria bacterium
TCCACTATATCCTCAAAAAAAGAAAGTATAGTTCTACCATCTGCTATACCATCTGGTTTTCAAAAACCACTATCTTTACCAGGTAAAGTAGATTTTCATTTTGAACTTAAAAAAGTATTTACAGCAGATAATGTAAGATTTCTATATTTATAATTTTCTGTTTGATAATTTAACAAAGCTTTGAATGTTCAAGGTCACATTTTACCATCTATTTCACCATGATATTTATTATACCTATATTTAAGCATAATTTGTACTAGCTTCATTTGTGATTGCCAATCTGTTTTTACTTCACCATTTGACTTCAACACTCAAAACTTTTTGAAATGTTCAATTAAATCTTTTCTTCAAGCCTGTTTCAAATTTTCTACAAGTAAATTTGTAAGATCTTGATGTCATTTTTTCTCACTTTCCAGTGCATTTGCAAGTCTTACATCTTTTAAAATAAACTTTTTCATTTTTATAATATTTTTTGCATCCAATTTACCATTTTCCTGTAAATAAACTACATTCTTTATTTCTTGTTTTGTATAATGACCATCTGCATCAAACCTTGCTTTTTTCATTTTTATTTTTATTTACTAAATAAATATATTATTATAATAATAATTTTATTTTTTTTGTCAAAAAAAAAGAGAGATTTTTGTCTCTCTTATGTAATTATGGTAATGTAACAGGTTTTAAGCTCTTATTGTAATACCTATTATATTTATCTACTACTTCATTAGGTCATTTTTTCAAAATTTTTAAGAAATCTTCTCTTCAAGACAAAGCTAACAACAGTTTTTCATCAACTGCCTTAATAGTATTTATACATTTTGTACAATTCAATATTTTTGGTAAGTATAAACTAATTGCAATAGCTGAAAATTTATCTCACAAGCTTTCAATATTTTTAAAATATGATTTATCTTTCAAAATATCACAAATAGCTTTATTGTTCCTCATTGCAAAAAGTGCAATTTCATAGTTTGAAATCTTTGTAAAATCATCAAAATTTTTTACAATTTTTTTACTTCAAAGCATATTTATAAAGTATGGAGATAGAGAAATTTTGTCTATCAACAGCTCTCAATAAGGTTTTGATATAAGTTCTATATAACCTTTTAAAGGTTCTTGTCACAATAGTTTCTTTTTTGAATCTAATAATTGAATAAATATATCTTTATCCATTATCTTTCACAAAGCAACTGGATTTATATCCATTATTTTTATAACCTTTTCCAGATATTTTTTATTCTGTAAGATAGATAAAAATACCTTCTTATCTGCATAATCTTTTATAAAATCAAACTTATCTTTACTTTTTAAATACAATAAACCTTTTTTAAATAGCTTCAAGTTATTCAATACAAAAGCAAATTTTGATATTTCGGTTGTAGTAGTTCAAGTTGTAGTACTTATACTTGCTTTTTCAAGTACCTTTATTATTGATTTACTAGAATCTGTTGTTTTTTCTATATCTGTACCTACAATTTGTATAAAACTAATAAAGTTATTTACAAAATCATTATTTTTCAATCTCAACTTTAATTTATCATTATCTATATCTTTCAAAAAGCTTACAAGATCATTTTTATTTGATTCAAATACCTTAAATATTTTTTCTAAATTATTTTTTATATCTTCATTTTTATCAAGATCTTCCAGTTTTAGATTTTCTAGCTTATTATCTCATATAAACAAATCAATAGGTATTACACTATTTTTTAATAAAACAAAACTTTTTAAATCTTCTTCCGTAATATCTCTTACTTCTTTATCAGCATATATTGTTTTTAGATAATCTATATCATCAATATTCAAAAACTCTACAAATATTTCTGTATTTTTAAATTTTTTTAATAATTGTTTTCATTTTTCTTCTTTTACAAAATCCTCCATATTTTTTAAAATTTGACCATATTCTAAATATTTATCAAATATAGTACTATCTCACATAGTAGATAAAATATTTGCATATTCACTAGAATTTATAAATTCCTTTAACAAAATATCTTTATTTGTAAAAATATTTTTAGCTACATTTTCATCTATTTTGTCTGAATTTAACAAATCTTTTAAATTATCTTTATTAACTTCATCATCTACAAAAAGAGCAAAAATAGTATTTCTTATTTTTTCATTATTTAAAAATAGTAGAAAATATCTGCTATCTAACACTGCCTCCAATGTAGTTTTTATTACATCAACATTTACATCTTTTGGTAATAATTTTTTCATCTTTTTTGAAATATCAGTTCATTCAGCTAGTTCCATAAGCTTACCATAAAAAGAAAATGCTTTATAATCACTTACTATATCTTTGAAACTATTATTTGTAGATATCTTTTTAATATAATCACCACCATTTCAAAAAGTATTTACAAATCTTACCATATTTTCTATACCTTGTTGAGTCAATATATCTTTCAAATTTGAAACACCTTTCAAAGCTTCCAAAAGGTAAAATCATCTATTTGAATATGCAATAGATAAAAGTCATTTTTCTGTATCACTTGTTGGTGTTATTCAAATTTTTTCTATTCATTTTTTCAAGAATGCTTTTATCATAGCATCCAAATTTTTCTTTTTATAAGTTTTCACAGCTTCTTTAAATGGTTCTTTATTTTTTCAAAAAGCCTTTTTTAAACTTCAAGGAACAATTTTTCACATTTTTAAAAAAACAGATGAAATCTTATCTTTTCATTTACTTATAGTTTTTCCTATTTTTCTAACTTCCTTATTTAAAAATATTCTACTTATTTCAGTATCTGGCATATCAAAGTCATCTTCTGAAAAATCTTCATGTAAAGAAGCAAAAAAAGTTTTTAAGATTTTTTTTACAGTTGCTAAATCTAACTTTTCATCCACATTTATTCAATTATTCAAAAGCAAAGTTTTTACTTCTTGTCATATGTAAGTATTATCTGGACCAATTCATTTAAGTATTCTCATAAGTTGTTCCAAAACCCTAGTTGTATCTATTCATCTCAAAGCTTCAACAGAAGACATAGACTCTGGTGTAGAAAAACTTGTAGTTGACATAAAAAAATATTAAATAATAAATACCACTTTGTATAATGATTATAAAGTAATTGTCAATAAAAAAAACAGGAAAAAACCTGTTTAATTATTTAATTTTTTTTCTATATATCTATCTAATATATCTTTTTCTTGTTTTGTAATTTTACCATCTTCATAGATTTTATTTAACAAGCTTTTTAATTCTTTTAGAAACTTTTGTTTTTCCTCTATCTTTTCTTTATGTTTTAAAATAAGGTATATAGCTACAACTTCATTTTGTTTTATATCTGGATAATAATCATAAATTATATCAAGTGTTTTTCTTATTTTTCATCTTACAGTTAATCTATTACCTTCTGAATCATTTATAAAGATTTTATGTATAAAATCTGAAACTTTTCTAATTTTTCATATATGAACCCCCCAAAGTTTATAATACATTTCATCATCCATAATATCTTCAACCTCTTCATAAGACAATCATTTTTTATCTTTAAGTTTGAAATATATATTCTTTGCAATTTGTGTAAAATAATCTGTATTTTTTCCATTATCAAAATACATAAGTTCTTCTATTTTTTCTTTTAATTCCTTTTTTTCATTTTTTGTTAAATTAGAATTATTATCAATAATATTTTTTATTTTATGATAGTATTTTATAAATTCTTTTAAGGTATCAAACTCTTTTTTAATATGTACTGAATTGTCTGATATTTCCATTTTTTCTTTATCATAAGGTCATACAAGCTCATTTAGTTTCATTTTTTATCCTTAATAATAAAAACAGATAATTTTTCTAGTCTTGAACTCATCAAATTAAGTCTTTTATATGGTCATATCATTTTGGTAAAATTTCATAAACTACATCTCATATAGCTCAAACCCATTTTAAATGTGCAAGCAAAATAGTTAAAATAGCTATATCCTTTCTATTTGATACAATATCATTCCATCAAGCTTCCAAACTTTCAATAAAATGATTAAATGTTAGATCACTTGGATTTTGTAAAAATTCTTGTAAAGCTCAAATAACTCATGTCAAACCTGCACCTATTAGAATATTTTTTCAAGCTTCCAAAATTCCACCATTTGATTTACCAGTAAAAACATACCTTAAAACTGTTGTAACTTCATTCCATGCTAAAATACCTGTCTGTTTAATAGGCAACCAAACTGTATCAAAACCAGCAGTTGGAAATTTTTCCCAATCTTTTGCAAAATCTTTATAACTACTTCACAATTCAGTTTTAAGATCACTCCAAGATTTGCTTGGATGTTCTATGAATAGTTTCTTTAAAGTTATTTTTCATTCATTTAAAGCTTCAAAAACTGTGGATAATGGCCATTTATCAATAATTCAAGTTCTTGATGCAACATTTATTGTTAATGAATTTCACATTGTAGGCTGTTTTTTAGCAAATAATCTAAAACTAGATCAAGCCTCATAAGTAAGTAAAAAATGTGGATTTTCTTTTATAAAGTCTTCTAATTTTTTTGCTTCTCATGTTTTATAAACTCCTTTATTATCTTTTTCTATAATATAATATTCATCTACTCCATCCTTTTTTGTAATTATATAATCTTTATCTCAAAGTTTAAATTCTGGTCATTTCAAATAATCTGTTCAAGTAATTTTACCTTTATATTTTTCAGTTTTTATACTATCTATTATACTTTTTTCCAAAAGTGCTCTATTGAAAGCTATTTTTCTACCCAATACACTATTTATTTGATTTAAAAATTCTTTTTTATCACCTTCCCAAGTTGTAGTTCCATCTTTTATATAATATTTTTTTGTAGCTTCATCATATCCTACTTCAAAAGTATTTTTTCCATCATTTAATGTAAATTTAAATTCTCATTTAGGAAGATTTTTTACATCTTGATTAAAATAATTTTTTTCTA
>CAZRIS010000047.1:0-4791 GCA_964600205.1 uncultured Candidatus Peribacteria bacterium
CAAGAAATTTCAGCATTTGGAATAATTATTGTTCTTTTATCAGCTGTTATTAAAATAGTATTAAAAATTTCAATTTGATCAACAACTCAAGAATTTCAGTTTACTTCTATGAAATCTCAAACTTTGAAAGGTTTAAATAATAAAATCATTACTCAACCAGCAAAATTTTGTAAAGTTCCAGATAAAGCCATACCAATAGCTAAACCTGCAGCACCAAGAATTGCAATAAATGAAGTTGTTTGAATTCCAACCATTCAAGCAACACTTAAAAGTAACAATACTTTTAATAATACCATTACCATTGAATCAATGAATTTCGATAATGCTTTATCAACTTTTGCTTTTTTTAGTGATTTTTCTATTATTTTTCATATAAAAGCTATAATTTTAAAACCAATCCATAAAGTCAAAAGTGCACCAATAATTTTAGGAGCATAAGTTATAATTCATTCAACTGCTATATCAATATATTTTGATATATCTAAATTTTCTAAATTCATATTTTTTTATGTTAAAAAATAAAAAGCTAACTCATCTTAATTTAAAAATAAAAAATTTCAAATTTTTTATTTGATTTTATAAAAAAAATTAATAAACTCTTTTTTACATAAAAAGAGGATTCATAGCTCAGTTGGTAGAGCACCCGCCTCTTAAGCGGTAGGTCCCGGGTTCGAGTCCCGGTGAATCCACCAATATAAACTAAAAATAGCTGGTTTTTACCAGCTATTTTTAATATATTCTTTGTTTTTTTGTTCTTCTAAAAGTTCTTTTTGTTTTAATACTCAAGATAGGGAAGTAGATATTGTAGTTATAATTTTTATTTCATTATCAGAAAATGCATTTTCTTTTTTTATAAATATTAAATATCAATAATTTTTATTTCAAATATTTAAATTTTGTAAGTAATAATTTCAATTTATTTTTAATGATAATAAATCTAATTTATTATCTATAATTTCTATTGTTTTATCAAGCATTTTTCAAGGAAAATCTGTGTCATATTTTAAGGTTATATAATTATCTAATACAGGATTTTTTTCTAGGTATAAAATTTTATTTACTCAAATAGTGTCTTTTATTTTTTCTATAAGTTCAAATATTGATTTATTATTAAAGTTATTTATTTTTATAATTTCAGTACTTATTTTATAACTTGCTGTTATTAATGCATTTGATTCATTTAATCTTTTATTTGATAAAAAAATTATATATTTTAATATATTTGAATATTCTTCTCTATATTTTTTTCAAAAGTCCTCAAAATCTTTATTTGCATTGATTTTTAATAATTCTACTTTGGTTTTTGCTCTTATACTTGTTTGTTTTGGTAAATTATTATTTAGTGATGCTTCTCAAAAAATTTCATTTTGTTTCAATGTTGCAAGTATTTTTACTTCCTTTTTTTCTTTGTTAGTAAATTTTTCTACATATAATTCTCAATATTTTATTATATATAAATTTTGATCTTTTTCTCATTCTGAAAATAGTAATTCTTTTGGTTTTAGAATTACTTTTTTGAAAAATCAAGTTTTTTCTAATTTATTTAAATCTATCATAATTTTTATTAATTAATTAACATTTGTATAGCTTCTTTGTCTCTAGCATAACTTATTAAAGAGTCCTTACTTATAAGTCCTTTTTTATATAAAGCTATTAAATATCTATCCATTAAAATCATTCATTCTTTTTTAGATACTTCTAGTACATTATATATTTGATGAGTTTTTCATCATATTATTAAATTTTTTACAGCTGTATTATTTAATAATATTTCTCTTGCAGCAATTCTTCAGTCTTTATCTGCTCTACTAATTAATCTTTGAGATATAACTCAAACTAAACTCATAGCAAGTTGCATTCTTATTTGTTTTTGTTGTACTCAAGGGAAAATATCTACAATTCTATCTATAGTTTGAACAGAATCATTTGTATGTAGTGTTGAAAAAACTAAATGTCCGGTTTCTGCTAAAGTTAATGCAGCTTTTATTGTTTCTGGATCTCTCATTTCTCATACCATTATTACATCTGGATCTTCTCTAAGAGAAGCTCTAATTGCATTAGAAAAAGAATCTGTATGAGTTCAAATTTCTCTTTGGTTTATAAGAGATTTTTTTGATTTTAAAGAAAATTCTACTGGATCTTCAATTGTTATTATATGTTTTGAAAAGTTAGAATTTATATAATCTATCATTGCTGCTAGATTTGTAGATTTTCAAGATCCTGTTGGTCAAGTAACTAAAATTAATCATTTTGATTTTTGACACATATATTTTACTTGTTCTCATAATCCTAATTGTTCTAAAGTTGGAATTTCTTTTGGAATTATTCTTAATGCTATTGAATATCAAGCTGAATCTAAATAACAATTTACTCTATATCTATCTTTGTTTTCTATTTCAATTGATGTATCTAATTCTTTTTTTTCTAAAAAATGTTTAAATCATTCTTCTCATATTATTTCAATTATAAAATTTTTTATTTGTTGTTTTTGTAAAATATTTATTTTTTCTCCATCTATATTTTCTAATCTAAATAAATTTCAAGAATGATTTCTTAAAATAGGGAAATTTCAAGTTGTTAAGTGTATGTCTGGATATTTTTCTTTACTTGAATAGTTTATTATTTTATAAAAAAGTTCTTTATCATTCATTTTTTTATTTTAGTAAATATTTTTTAATATTTTAGCATATTTTTTTTAAAAATACAAAAAAAAGCTAGAATAAACTAGCTTTTTATCAAACTTACTACTGTTTCTATATGGTGAGTATGAGGAAACATATCTATTGGTTTTATTTTTTCTATTTTATAATCACTATTTTTTAATATATATTCAAGATCTCTGGCTAAAGTTGCAGGATTACAACTTACATAAATAATCTGATTTGTATTAAAATTTAAAATATTTTCAAGTGCACTAGGATGCATTCAAGCTCTTGGAGGATCTATTATTAATAAATCAGCTTTATTTTTATTTTCTAAATATTCTTTTAAAAAGTCCTCTGTTTTTTGATTTTTGAAAGAAATATTTTTAAGATTATTTAACTTTGCATTTTTTTCTCAATCTTTTGAAGCAGATTCTACCATTTCTACAGAAATAACTTTTTTAGCTCAAGATTTAGCAAAAATCATTCATATTGTTCAAGTTCAACCATATAAATCTAAAACTATATAATCTTTTAATTTATCTTTTTTAGCAAAATCTAATACTATATTATATAGTTTTTCAGCTCATAGAGAATTTGTTTGAAAAAATGAAGTAGGGGATATTTGAAATAAAAGTCCTAAAAGTTTTTCTTTTATAGTTTTTTCTCAATAAATTAATTCTAAATCTCAAATAGAAGTATCTGCTTTATTTATATTGTAAGAAAAATAAATTGATTTTATAAAATTATATTTTTTAGTTAATCAAATTAAAAAGTCCTTTATTTGTTTTAATTTTTCATCTTTATTTAGATGTGGTTTATTATTAAAATAATCAGGATTGAATGATAATAAAATCATCATTTCATTAGTAAAATAAGTCTTTCTGAAAAGTAAGTGTCTAAAAAATCATTTTTGTGTAAATTGGTCATAAACAGGAAGTCATAAAGTTTTTAAATAAGATTTTATTTCTCTAAAAATTTTGTTTTGTTCTTCATCTATTAATATACATCATTCTATATCTTCTACTTTACTGAATTCTCATTGTTTATGAAATCATAAATTAAAATGTTGTTCTATAGAGTCCTTTTTAGATATATATTTTCAGAAAGAGAATTCTACTTTATTTCTATATCAATTAACTTTAGGAGAAGCTTCTATCTTTAATATTTTATTTTCTAAATCAGAATCATATTTTTTTATAATATTTAATGCTTCTTTTACTTGATTTTCTTTTATTTCTAACTGTTTTTCATATTTTATATTTACCCATTTACAACCTCAACATATACCATATTTATTTTCCTTATTTTCTTCTTCAAAAGGTGATTTTTGTATAACATCAATTATTTGAGTTTCTAAAAAAGCTTTTTTCTTTTTTAGGACTTTTAAATTTACTATACTTCAAGGAATAGCTCATCAAGTTATAAAAATAACTCTTCAATTTAAATCTGGATTAGGATGTTTTAAAATAGAAAATCATTTTCATCAAAAAACTAATTTTTCCACATAAATATTTTTTAAAATATCTCATTTTTTTATTCAAATTTGGTTCATTAATTATTTTTTAGTAAAATAAAATTTTTATTTATTTCTCAAATTTCATCATTTTTTATTTTTAAATTCCAATCTATAAAATTAGTTCAACTATTTGTTATATTTCATTTAAAAATATATTCTATATTGTCTATTTTTGTAATATTTGTGTTTCAAGTATAACATCAAGTTCAAGTATTTCATAAATTAAAATTGTAGTTTAGTTGGGAATTATTTTTAAAATAATCAAATCAAATATTTTTTATACATTCTTTAAAATTATAAAAAATAGTATTTGTTTGTAAGAAATTATTAGAATTATTTATAATTTTTGTATTTTCTCAAATTAATTTATACACTCAAAAAAAAGTCATACTTAATATTCAAGTAGCTATTATAATTTCAATTAATGAAAAAGCTTTTTTATTCATAATTATAGTTTTAATTTTTTAATTATTTTAATAAAAAAGCTAGAAAAATCTAGCTTTTTTTATAATTTTTTCTCTCTAATTTCTTCTAAAATTCTAGTCTTAAAGTCTTCTAGTTTTTCCACACTTTGCTCTTTTGTTTTATAATTTCTAACTGAAACAGTTCCATCTTTTTCTTCAGCTTCTC